>CAYZGY010000150.1:8471-12432 GCA_964478085.1 uncultured Planctomycetia bacterium | reverse complement strand
CGGCTCGCGCGTCACGGAGTTCGCGCAGGGCTTCCGCAATCCGTATCGCGCCGTCGTCGTCGATCCCTTCGGAAACGTCTTTCACGCGGACAACGACCAGGAGGACGGCTCGAAGTTCCAAGGCTGTCGTCTGATCCACGTCGTCGACGGCGGCGACTACGGCTGGCGGCTGTGGCCCGGCGCGGTTTGCTGCCGACCTGATCTCGAGCGCGGAGCGGTCAGCGGCGAGTTGCCCGGCAAGCTCCCCGTGATGCTCAAGACCGGACGCGGCGCCCCGGCGGGTCTCGCGATGTACTCCGGGACAAAGTTTCCGACCTTCTTCCGCGGCCTGCTGATCTACCCCGACGTCTTCCGCAAGCTCGTCCGCGCGTACCGCCTCGAGCGCGACGGAGCGACGTTCCGCATCGCCGAAGAGCTCGTCCTGATGCGCTCGAAGGACGAGCACTTCCGCCCCTGCCAGGCCGTCGTCGGCCCGGACGGCGCGCTCTACATCGTCGACTGGCGAACGCCGAGCGCGGGACCGGGATGGCTCTGGGGCGACTCGGTACACGGTCGCATCTGGAAGCTCTCGTGGGGAGGGAACGAGGCCGCGCCCGCGATCGGGCTCGGTCGGCGGGACGCATGGAAGAAGCTGCGTGCCTCGAGCGACGAAGCGCTCGTGGAAGGACTCCGAGACGAAGACCTCGAGATCCGACGGCGCGCGCTACGCGAGATCGAACGCCGCCTCGCCGTCGCAGGGGCCAGAACGAGCGATCCGAAATCCAAACAGCGCGTCGCATGGCTTCGCCAGAGTGTCGTCGACACGGCGAACGATCGTGCCCTCGTCGCGGAAGTTCGCGCGACGTCGATCGGCGGCATGTTCCGACTGAAGCGCGCGGGCCTCCTCCAGCACATTCCGAATGCGAAAAACGAGACGAACGCAGAGATTCGACGCCTCATTTTCGAGTCCCAAGGAAGACTCGCTGCCTTGAGCGAAAAGCTCCCAGCGCTTCCTGCCTCCTCTTTCGATCAGCGAATGGATCCGGCCGTCGAACGAGCGTTCGTTCTCGCCTCAGCTCGCATCGAAGACTGGGAAGATCCCCCGTAAGAGGAGATCGAAGCGCTCGCCCGTAAGATCCTCGCACGCGTATCTTCGAAGGACCTCGGCGACGTCTATCTTCACGACGGCTACGTTCGAGCCCTCGAGATCCTCGGAGTTCCCGCGATGCTGCTCGCGCACTCCATTCTTCGAGACGATCCCGAAAGGCTGCTCAGTGTCATCGAGGCTTGGCGCAGTCGAGACGCAGGCGAGGTTCTCGACCGGTTCTTGACGGGATTCGATTTCCACACCGAGCTCGACGACGCTCAACGACGGCGTGTTCTCGCGACGTACGGGCGCCTCACGACAGAGCCGCCAATCGATACGAAGACTCTCGCCGGTTGGATAAAAACACCGAATCGCATCACGACCGAAACTCAACTGGTCGCGCTCGAGAGTCTGGCTCACCTCGGAGCCCACGCCGAGTCCGTCGTCTTGCCGGTCGCACTGAAACTGCTCGAAGACAAGGACGCGAGAGTGCTTCGAAACGTCGTTCGTGTGCTCGGAGATCGACATCTCGTACGCGCCGCGATTCCGCTCGCGAAATTGCTGAAGGACACCGAACTCGATCGCGCCGAGCGATTCACGATCATCGAAGCGCTCGGGAAGCTCCGTCAAAAGGGCCTCCCCTTCGGCAAGCAGACCGAGCGCGGCGTCGAGCTTGTCGTCGATGAGCTGCTCGCTATTCTCCAAGCCGAGAAGGATAGCGCCGTCGTCGCCGAGCTCCTCGGCATGCTCGCGAGTGTCGATCTCGAGAAGACGCTCCCCCACGCGCGCGAGAAGCTCGCCTCGAGCGACCCCGCCGTCGTCCGCGCCGCGATCACCGCTCTCGGGGCGCAGCGCGACGAAGCGCTTCGCCTCGCGAACGCCTACGTCGACGGTCAGATCGATCACGAGTATCGCCCGCAGATCGTCAGCGTGCTCGAACGCCATCGCCCGAAGAACGCGGCGGCGGACGACGCGATCGTCGTGGCCATCGGACGCGTCCTCGAAGGCGGGCTGATGTCCTCGCTCGACGCAGAGTCCCTCGCGCGGGTCGAGGCGCTCGTCAAGACGAAGGGCGAAGCGACGCGCGGCCGCGAGCTCTTCCTCGACTCGAAACGCACGCAGTGCTCCACCTGTCACAAGCTCGAAGGGGTCGGCTCGCACATCGGTCCGGACCTCACGCGCATCTGGGACACCCTGACGATTCCCGAGATCGTCGAGTCGATCCTCGAGCCTTCGAAGCGCATCAAGGAGAACTTCGAGACCTACACGATCACGACGAAGGCGGGGCAGGTCTACAGTGGCCTCAAGATGCTCGACGATCCCGACGAGGTCGTCATCCGCGACACGCTCGGGAAGGATCACACGATCTCGAAAGCCGACATCGCCATCCAGGCGACGGCCGAGACGAGCCTGATGCCCGACGGTCTCCTCAACGACGTCAAGCTCGACGAGTTCGTCGACCTCCTCGCCTTCCTCAAGAGCCGCGAGGCCCAGGAAGCTCTCCGCGGCGGCGCGGCCCAGGTCTGGGTCGTCGGGCCGTTCAGTCGCGTCGTCCAGAAGCCCGAGCCGCCCGAGAAGTCCGCCGATCCGCTCAAGATCACGGTCGACAGCCGTGGACGCATCCTGCAGTGGTCGCGGCTCGACGCGCTCTCCGACGGAACCTTCGACCTCGGTCGCAAGATCACGAAGCCGAAGTCGTCCGCGTACGCGTTCACGTGGCTCTACTCGCCGAAGGCCCAGGAGATCGAGCTCGCGATCGACTTCGAGGCACGCTGTCGGCTCATCGTCGGCGGCGAGTCCGTCTACACGAGTCCGCGCGGCGAGACGTCGAAGATCGTGGAGGTGAAGGTCGCTGAGGGCTGGACGCCTGTCCTCGCTCGTGTCGCGCGCGGAACCGAGAGATTCCGATTCCGCATCCGTAGTCGTACGGGCCAAGGCATCCGGTTCAGCCCCGATAAAGACGAATGAGCTCGAGACACGCGTGAATCGCTCACGGCCCCCGTTCGGTCCCGACGACGAAATCGGCAGGGACGGAATGAACGACTCACGACGGGTCACGGCTCGATGTAAGCGTTCACGATCTGTCTCCTGCCGGCGGCGTCTCCGACGACTGCGACGACTCATCGGCTCGGCCAGGGCACGGAGTGGGAGTTCGAGGTGATCGTTCGCGACAGTGGCAGACCGGGCCCGATCGTCCTCATCACGGGTGGCGTTCACGGAAACGAGCACGCCGGCGACCTCGCGGTGGAGCGCATCGCCCAGTGGACACCGACGCGTGGTCAGATCGTCGTCCTACCGCGCGCGAACCGGGTCGCGATCGAGCGCAAGACTCGCAAGAGCCCCACAGGTCGTCACCGAGACCTCAATCGCGACTTTCCGCGCAAGGACGACGAGCCACCACGTTGTGATGTCTCGCTCGAGATCTGGCGATACGTTTCGCAGCTTCGACCAGATTGGGGCATCGACCTTCACGAGGGAGTCGACTACCGCGTGCGCAGCGATGAGAGCGTCGGCAACTCGATCATCTTCTATCCGAACGCCGAGACCGAGAAGATCGCCAAGACGATTCATGAGAAGATCAACGCGACGATCGAAGACGAGACGACGCGCTTCGCGCTGCTGCGCTACCCGAAGACGGGCAGCCTCGCGCGCTCGTGTGCCGAGCGGCTCGGTGCACGCTCGCTGATCCTCGAGACGACGCGAAAGGGGCCGACCGACGCTCGCGTCGAGCGACACCCTCTTGCTCGTGCGGACTGCGATGGGAGAGCTCGGGATCGAGGTGGGCGAACCCGACGGACCTTGAGCTGCGAGCGCATGAACTCGAGATCGAGGAAGATCTCGGTGTCGCGGGCCGACGGATGGTCGAGATGACGTCACGACGCGGCGACACGCCGC
>CAYZGY010000150.1:0-8461 GCA_964478085.1 uncultured Planctomycetia bacterium | reverse complement strand
GGGCCGGGGGGCGGCCCCCCCCCGCGCGACTCGATCTCCGCGTCGATCCGGAGGAACCGGCTCGACGCTACGCTCGAGTTCTGATTCGGCGGCTTGGCAGGAAGCGAGCTTCTCGAGAGGCTCAGTCGCGAACCTGGAGAATCAGCGCAAGCTCGACCGCCGCGTCGAGCGGCAGCTCGTTGTGACCGAGCGCGGTACGCGCGTGGCCGGCCCGGTCGCCGAGCACCTCGAGAAAGAGATCGGACGCTCCGTTGAGCACCTTCGGATGCCCTGACCAGCCCGGGGCGCTGTTCACGTGGCCCTCGACGCGTACGATCTGGACGAGTCGATCGAATCCGCCGAGCGCCGTTCGCATCAAAGCGAGAGCGTTGATCGCGCAGACGCGCGCAGCCTCGTAGCCTTGTTCGTCCGTCAGCTCCGACCCGACGTGCCCGGCATAGGCCATCTTCCCGTCGGCCCAGGGAAGCTGTCCCGAGAGAAACATCAGGTCTCCCGCTCGGGTCCACGGCCTGTAATTCGCCGCGGGCGGCGGCGCGTCCGGCAGCTCGATTCCGAGCTCGGCAAGCCTGGCTTCGACACTCATGACGATGACTCCGTCTTCTCGGCTTTCTCGTCGGACCCCTTCCCGTCAGACCCCGTCTCGGCTTCGGCCTTGAGCGCGGAGAGCCCCTTCTCCCACGTCTCGCGAAGGTGGCCTCTCATGAAGAGCATCATGTAGCGATAGAAGATGTTCGCCCCGACGTCGTACTCCCACGTCCACGAGACTCTCGTCTTCGTCTCCGAGATCTTCTCGAAGTCGAATCGCCCCGTCGACCAGTTCTTCCCGTCGTCGAGGGAGAACTCGTAGACCACCCCTCTTGAGGCATCGCTCTCGACGATCCGGAGCCTGCCCTTGCCCGATGCGTCGCTCGTCCAACCCTTCGAGGCACCGACTCCGGCGATCTTGTCGCCGTACTCGTACTCGATCGAGGGATCCTCGCGCTCGAACGGAGACCAGCGGGACCAGTGCTTCAGGTCGTCGAGAAGGGGGTGAATGTCGGCGCTCGGCGCCTCGATCTCGATGTCGTCGGTCAACCCGACGTCCGTGGGCAGCAGGAATCCCACGATGAGAAGGAGAAGGAAGAACGCCGCGAGGCCGATCAGGGTCTTCTTGAGCATCGCATTCTTTGCCGTGTGTTTGGCGAACGAGGGCCACAGGATACTCGAACCGGAGCGCGAGCGCCAAAGGTCGGGATTTGTCAGTCCTGTGAACGCGACGAGAATCCCCCCTACCCGAAGCTCACAGCTCGCGGAAACAGGTGCTACACTGGAGCTTCGGGAATATCAGCGAGGGTAGCGAGGCCAAACCGCGCGAGAGGTGCTGTCGATTCGGCGATGTTCGCGTGTCGCTCCCCGTGGAAAAACTCCCGAAGGAACGAAGGACGGGAATCCTCCAAGGACGGGAACACGTGCGCCGCAACAGCCTTTCGCTATCCTCTGTCACGACTCTCGGGTCGCTTTTTTTCTTCGTCTTCATCGCCGGTGCCGAGCTTCATGCCGACCCGGTGACCTACGTCGACCGCGGAAGCGCTTGGCGATACTTTCGCGGCACGCAGGAAGCATCGTCCCCCGTCCACGCCTGGCGTCTCGACGACTTCGACGATGCGGCGTGGCCCGTCGGCGACGCTCCGTTCGGCTACGGTGACCCTCCATTCAATACCGACGTCAACGCCGGCAACCCGACGATGCGCGGGAACTTCGTCTCGATCTTTCTCCGCAAGACCTTCGAGGTAGGAGATGCGAGCCGCGTCGACGAGCTCGAGATAGACGTCAACTACGACGACGGCTTTCACCTCTGGATCAACGGTGTTCACTTGCTCAACGTGAACATGCCCACCGATCTCGGGGAACCGGTCGCGTACGACGACGAAGCGAACAACGCGTTCAAATCGGGCGACTACGTGCTCATGTCGCTCCCCGATCCCTCCGACTACCTCGTCGACGGCACGAATACGATCGCCGTGATGGTCTTCAACAACCAGCCGAACTCGAGCGATCTCAAGCTCGACCTCGAGCTCTACGATCCCGACGGCATCGACGTGACTCCCCCGGTTGTCGAGACGATCTCGCCCGGAGCGGGCGCGACCATTCGTTCGCTCGAATCGATCGAGATCTCGTTCAACGAGACGGTCCAAGGCGTGAACGCGGGCGACCTCCGCATCAACGGCCAGGCCGCGAGCTCCGTGAACGGATCGGGCAAGGGACCTTACACGTTCCAGCTCCCGGTGATCGCTCCGGGCCCGGTTTCTGTCGAGTGGACCGCAGGACACGGAATCGAGGACTTCGGCGATCCCCCGAACGTCTTCGCGGGTGGCAGCTGGGCGTACACGGTCGATCCGGACGCGCCCGCCGCGGACCTCGTCATCAACGAGCTCGTCGCCACGAACCTCAGCGGCATCCTCGACGACGACAACGAGACGGGCGACTGGTTCGAGATCCACAACCGCGGCGCCGAGCCTGTCGAAGTCGGGGGCTATTCCGTGACCGACGATCCCGACGAACCAGGCAAGTTCGTCCTTCCCTCGAGGACGATCCCGGCACAGGGCTACCTCGTCGTGTTCGCGACCGGCAAAGATCGCCGGCCCGTATCCGGCGAGATTCACGCCAATTTCGGTACGGACGCCGACGGCGAGTTCCTCGGGCTCTACTCGTCGGACTCCCCGCGCATCGAGCTCTTCTCCTTCCGCCCGGAGTTCCCGCCGCAACGCGCCGATGTGTCCTACGGACTCGATGGCACGGGAGAGCTCGTCTACTTCGAGTCACCCACGCCGGGCACCGCGAACTCTCTCGCCTCAGCTCTCGACGGGATCGTCGCCGACCCGATCTTCAACTTCGAGCGTGGCTTCTACGACGAGGGGTTCGACCTCGAGATCGCCTCCCCGACGTCCGACACGGACATCCGCTACACCACGAACGGCACGAAGCCGACACCGACGAGAGGAACGATCTACAATGGACCGATTCGCATCCAGGGAACGACCTCGCGCGCCGTGCCGACGATCCGTGCGATCGCCTATCGCTCGGGATACCTGAGCTCGCGCGTCGTCACGCACACCTACGTGTTCCCCGAGATGGTCGCACGCCAGCCGAGCAATCCCTCGGGCTTCCCGAGCTCTTGGAACGGCGCGACAGCCGACTACCAGATGGACCCGGACGTCGCGCTGAGCGCGCGCTACCGCGATCGTCTCATCGACGGCCTCCGTTCGATTCCGGCGATCTCGATCGTCACGGACAACAACTCGATCTTCGGCTCGAGCGGCATCTACACGAACTCGACGCAGTCGGGGCAGAACTGGGAACGAGAGTGCTCCGCAGAGATTTTCTTTCCGCCTGGAGTCGAGCCCCCCGAAGGTGATCGACACGGCACGCAGCTCGACTGCGGCGTTCGCATGCAAGGCGGCGCGAGCCGCAATCCGCCGCGATCCCCGAAGCACTCCTTCCGATTGCTGTTCAAGGGAATCTACGGCTCGACGAAGCTCCGCTTCAAGCTCTTCCCCTTCGACACGGCGACCGAGAGCTTCGACACGATCACGCTCCGCGCCGGCTACAACAACTCGTGGATCCACTCGGATGGCGGTCAGCGCAACCGCGCGCAGTACATCCGTGATCAGTGGGTTCGAGACGTCCTTCTCGACATGGGACAGGTCTCGTCGCACGGTACCTACATCCACCTCTACGTCAACGGACTCTACTGGGGAATCCACAACGCGGTCGAGCGCCCGAGCGCGCCGTTCGCGGCCTCGTATCTCGGCGGCGAGAAGGAAGAGTACGACGCGCTCAACTCGGCGCAGGCGATCGACGGCGACACGCGTGCGTGGAGCGAGCTCCACAACCGCGCGGGTCAAAACCTGAGCATCTTGTCGAATTACGAGCGAGTCGTCGAGTACGTCAACCCGGTCAACCTGGCCGACTACATGATCGTCAACTTCTACGGCGCCAATCAGGATTGGGATCACCACAACTGGTACGCGGCGCGACGTGACGTTCCGGGCCCCGACGGCTTTCCCGGCAACCAGTGGCACATGTTCAGCTGGGACGCCGAGCGCATCCACGAGAGCGCGACGTCGAATATCCTCGGCGAGAACAACGGCAATCAGCCTTCGCGCGTCTACCAGAACATGACGCAAAGCCCCGAGTTTCGGCTGCTCGTCGCGGATCGACTCCACAAGCATTTCTTCAACGGCGGCACTCTGACGCCACAGCGCGCCGAAGAGATCTGGATGGCGCGCGCCGAAGAGATCGACGAAGCCGTCGTCGCCGAGTCGGCCCGTTGGGGCGACTACCGCAGGGCGAATTCCCCGTACACGGTCGACGGTCACTGGATTCCCGAGCAGAATCGCTTGCGCAACTCGTACTTCCCCGTACGAACGAGCAACATGCTCAGCTACTTCCGCTCGCGCAGGCTCTATCCGAATGTCGGCGCACCGATCTTCAACCAGTTCGGCGGCGAGGTCGCGAGCGGCTTCGACCTGACGATGCGTCGTCCGAACGGGACGAACGGAACGATCTACTTCACGCTCGACGGAACCGACCCGCGCACCTACGGCACGAGCTCGGTATCCCCCGACGCCGAGACGTACAGCTCGTCGATCGAGATTCTCGGCTCGGTCCTCGTCAAAGCACGCATCCGGAACGGCTCGACGTGGAGCGCACTCACCGAGGCGTTCTTCACCGTGCCGTCTCTCTACGAGAGCCTCCGCTTCACCGAGATCAGCTATCACGCGACCGCCGGGGGCGAGTACGACTTCGTCGAGATCAAGAATGTCGGCACCGAGACGGTCTCGCTCGCCGGCCTGAGCTTCAGCAACGGTCTCGACTACGTCTTCGGCGAGTCGGAGCTGCTCGCGCCGGGCGAGTTCTACGTCATCGCGTCGGACGGCCCCTCGTTCGAGACCGCGTACCCCGGTGTTCCGTACGACGGTGTCTACGGCGGCAGTCTTTCGAACTCAGGCGAGCGCCTGACGATCCGTGATCCCTTCGATCGCCTCGTGCTCACCGCGGCTTACGACGACGACGAAGGTTGGCCCATCAGCCCGGACGGCTTCGGCTACTCGCTCGTGCTCGAGGAGCCGGACGGCGACCCCGACTCCCCGACGAGCTGGCGCGCGAGCGCGAACGCCTTCGGATCTCCCGGGGAGGATGATCCGGACCCGATCGATCACGGCGTCGTCATCAACGAGACCCTGAGTCGTAGCGACGACCCTCTCGAGGACGCGATCGAGCTCTACAACCCGACCGGCGTCGCGATCGACATCGGCGGCTGGTTCCTCAGCGACTCGCGCGATGGATTCGCAGCCCTTCGGAAGTACCGCATCCCCGACGGAACGATTCTCCCCGCGGGCGAGTACATCGTCTTCTACGAGAGCGACTTCAACGCAGCGCCCGGCGAGCCGACCAGCTTCGCGCTCGACGGATCGGGCGATCAAGTCTACCTAGCCTCGGGTGACGCGGCGCGCGAGCTCACCGGCTACATCGTCGGTGTCGACTTCGACGCGTTCGACTCGGGCGTCTCGTTCGGTCGGGTCGAAACGAGCGTCGGGCCGGACACCTCGCCTCTCCTCGATCGCAGCTTCGGCGCCGATGACCCGATCGACGTCGACGAGTTCCGCACGGGCCTCGGACTGCTCAACAGCGAGCCGCTCGTCGGTCCGGTCGTGATCCACGAGGTTCACTACCACCCGAAGGAGGGCGGCGACGAGTTTATCGAGCTCTACAACCTCACGGACGAGACGATCGAGCTCTACGGCACGGACTCCGACGGCGAACCGATTCTTCGAGGCTGGCGCTTGCGAGGCATCTCGAACGCGACGGGAACGGAAAGCTACGAGTTTCCCGAAGGCGCGAGCGTCGGCCCGAACGGCCTCGTGCTGATCGTCTCGACGAGCCCCGAGGCCTTTCGCCTCCGCCACAGCGTCCCGGACGGTGTCCCGGTCTTCGGTCCCTTCGGCGGCACACTCCAGAACAATGGCGAATCGGTCAAGCTGCTTCGTCCCACACCCGACGACGCCGGAGAGACGCCTTATGCTCAGGTCGACCGTGTCGTCTACAACGATGGCTTCCCGTGGCCGACCGAGGCCGACGGCGAGGGTCCCTCGCTCGAGCGACGCGTCGCAGAAGATTACGGCAACGAGCCCGACAACTGGGGCGCCTCGGAGCCGACGGGTGGCACACCGGGTCGAGGAAACAGCGTCGGACCGCCTCTTCCGAACCAGCCTCCGTTCGCGGCGTTCACAGCGACGCCCGACGAGGGCGAACTGCCGCTCGAGGTCTCGTTCGACGCGTCCGCGTCGGAGGATCCGGACGGCAACATCGTCTCGTACGCTTGGGACTTCGACGACGGCATGACCGGCACGGGTCGCCTCACGAGTCACGTGTTCCAAGACGCGGGTACGTACCAGGTCGAGCTCACGGTTCGTGACAACGACGGCGCCGAGACGACGAGCTCGCGCTCGATCGTCGTCACCATGCCGCCGCCGAACGAGCTCCCGGTCGCGGCGTTCACCGCCACGCCCGATTCCGGCGAGACGCCGCTCGAGGTCACGTTCAACGCATCGGCCTCGGACGACCCCGACGGAGACATCGTCAGCTACACCTGGGACTTCGACGATGGCGGCAGTGGCTCGGGTCGAATCCTCACGCACCGCTTCGACGGCGAAGGCGTCTACCAAGTCCGCCTGACGGTCGAGGACGACCGAGGCGCGACCGACACGGCGACGCGTACGATCACCGTCGGCCCGCCGCCCCCGAACATCCCGCCGATCGCCGAGTTCACCGCGTCGCCCGCGGACGGTGAAGCGCCGCTCGAGGTCTCCTTCGACGCGACGGAGTCGTCGGATCCCGACGGCATCATCATCGCGGACCTATGGGACTTAGACGACGGCAGCAGCGCGACGGGCGAAACGGTCACGCACACGTTCGACGCCGCGGGCGAGTACGACGTGAAGCTGACGGTCATCGACAACGATCAAGATCGCACCGAGCGCGTGCTCCGCGTCAGTGTTCGTCCCGACACGAGCGGCGGCGGTCAGCTGCCGAACGACTGCAATCAGGACGGTCAGATGGACATCTCCGACGGCGTCTGCCTGCTGCGACACCTCTTCCTAGGGGACCCGGCGGTGCTGCCCTGCGGTGACGGCGCGCTCGTCCATCCGGGGAACACGGAGCTCTTCAACGCCAACGGCGACGCGAGAGTGGACCTCGGGGACGCGATCTACGTTCTCAACTACCTGTTCCAAGGCGGTAACGCACCGACGCTCGGCGAAGAGTGCGTGCGGATCACCGGCTGTCCCGAGAACTGTGTTCCTTGATCTGAGCACCTGAGCGACCTGTTTTCAAAGACCGGCGAAAAGCGAATGCCGTACGACTCCCGACCTGACGACAGCGCCAGCCTCGAAAGCGTCCTGCGCGACACGCTCGACGATCGCCGACTCTCGCGGTCCGAGCGTCGCGCGCTCGGAGGTGTCTTCGAGGCGCACGCGAACGATGCCTCCGGGCGAGCGCGACTTCGCAACCTGGCCTTCACGATCGCGCGAGACTCGATCGACGCAGCGAATCCGCAAGAAGCACGTAAGGTCCTCTCGTGGATCGAGGACGTCGTCAAGCTGCTCGTCGTTCAGCCGTCGGATGCGAAGCCTCCCGAGAACGAGGCCTACTTCAGCCCCGGCGATGCCTGTCAGAAGAAGATCCGTTCGCTCCTGAGATCCGCGAACCGGAGTGTCGACATCTGCGTCTTCACGATCACCGACAACCGGATCTCGCGCGAGATCGAGGACGCTCACCGACGCCGCGTCGACGTCCGCATCCTGACGGACAACGACAAGTCGGAGGATCTCGGCTCGGACATCGACGACCTGCGCCACCGTGGCGTCCCGGTAGCGGTCGACGAGAGCGAGAAGCACATGCACCACAAGTTCGCGATCTTCGACCGGAAGATCCTGTTGACCGGAAGCTACAACTGGACGCGCAGCGCAGCGACCGAGAACGAGGAGAACATCATCACGAGCGACGACCCGAATCTCGTGCGATCGTTCTCGAGCGAGTTCGAGTCGCTCTGGAAGAAATTCTCGCGCTGACGAAGGAACCTCGAGCGATGCGACCCGGAACGATGAGAGCACCGGCAAGAGCCATCAGGACGTCGACGATCTCGGACGACGGACGTCGCATCTACGTCGCGCTCGACGGCACGAAACGCATCGCCGTCTACGATCCGATGGCGCGCGAGCTCGTCGAGACCTTCCGCATCGGCGAGGCCGAGAGGCGCGTCGAGGACCTCGAGGTCGTCCCGGGACGAAACGACGCCGTCGTCGTCTCCTTGAACCCGGGCCCCGGCGGATCACGAAACAAAGGCATCGCCGCGTTCGTCGAGGGCGTCGCACTTCCGAAGATCGCCCCTGGACCGACCAACGCGATCTCTTACTCCGAC
>CAYZGY010000149.1:1721-12443 GCA_964478085.1 uncultured Planctomycetia bacterium | reverse complement strand
GCATGATCGAGTCTTCGGTCTGCATCGGAGCTGCGGCCGAGCTCGGCGCCTTCGCCGATTATCTCGATCTCGACGGCAATGTGCTCATCACGAACGATCCCTTCGCCGGAATGACGAACGTCGACGGCCGCCTCGGGCTTCCCGAGAGCGGCTGGGTCGAGCCTCGCCATTGATGCACGACTCCCCTCGCGGCATCATGTTTCGCTGATCGAACGAGACACGAATCAACGAAACACGACGAGCGGCGAGCGACCATGTCTGAGAACGCGAAGGTCAAGTGGGGCATCATCAGCACGGCTTTGATCGGGACCGAGAAGGTCATTCCGGCGATGCTCCAAGGCAAGCACACGGAGATCGTCGCGATCGCTTCGCGAGATCAAGCTCGCGCTGCCGAAGCGGCGAAGAAGCTCGGTATTCCGAAGGCCTACGGACTCTACGAGGAGCTCTTCGCGGACGACGAGATTCAGGCGGTCTACAACCCGCTACCGAATCACTTGCACGTCCCCGTCTCGATCCAGGCGGCCGAGGCCGGCAAGCACGTCCTCTGCGAGAAGCCGATTGCGCTAACCGCGGCGGAAGCGCAGACGCTCGTCGACGCGCGCGACCGCACGGGTGTCAAGATGCAGGAAGCGTTCATGGTTCGGACGCACCCGCAGTGGCTCGATGCCCGCGAGCGTGTGCAGTCAGGCGAGCTCGGCGAGATAACGACGGCGCAGTATGCCTTTAGCTACTTCAACCGCGACCCCGAGAACATCCGCAACAAGGCCGACATCGGCGGCGGCGGAATCATGGACATCGGCTGCTACCCGATTCGCACTTCGCGATTCGTTCTCGGCGAGGAGCCGACGCGCGTCTTCGCGCTCATCGATCGCGACCCGGAGATGAAGGTCGATCGACTGGCGTCAGCGATCCTCGACTACCCCTCGGCGCAAGTGTCGTTCATGTGCAGCACGCAGACCGTGCCGTACCAGCGCGCGCACTTCTTCGGGACGAAGGGGCGTCTCGAGATCGAGATTCCTTTCAACGCTCCGCCGGATCGTCCCTGTCGCCTCTTCATCGATGATGGATGTCTCTTCGGCTCGAATATCGTCACGCACGAGTTCGAGACTTGCGATCAGTACACGATTCAGGGAGATGACTTCTCGCTCGCGATTCTCGAGGACCGCGAGGTGACCGCGCCACTCGAGGACGCGGTGAACAACATGAAGGTCATCGAGGCGCTGTTCCGGTCGGGCGAGTCGGGCAAATGGGAAACGCCGTAGCAGGCTGAACTCCCGCAGAGATCAGCGCGTCGGCACGACGTTCCGCCGCCGGCGCGTCGATCTCGGCGATACGAGCACGAAAGCCCACGTGGCGACGTCGCGTAAGCTCGACGAGCGGTCGCCAGACGCGTGCGGTCAGGCGCCTCCGAATCAGCATGTGCCAGAAGCGATTCGACCGCTTGTAGAGGTACGACATCGCGAGGTACGCGGGAACGGCGCTCCAGTCCGACGGGCGACGCCGCCAGATGGATCGGTGGGAGAAGAGGCGCCGGTAGCACTGCTCGTAGCCGCTGGCGAGCTCTTCTTCGGCCGAAAGACGACGTGGGCGGTGTCGTGGTCGAACCCGAGCACGAAGCTGCCGTTGACCTGGATGCCGTAGTCGTGGAGAAGCACGACTCGTGCGGCGTAGTCCTTCACGCGAGGGCTCCTCTTGCCGGCGTCGTCGATATTCCGGTCGGAGAGAGACTCGAATCCGACGAAGACGCCCGTGCACCCGGCGAGGGCCATCTCGCGGACGAGACTCGGATCGTCCGTCACGTCGATCGAGACCGCCGCGCTCCAGATCTTCTCGAGAGGTCGCAAGGCGCGACAGAGCTCGCGCAGGTATTCGGGTCGCGAGCCGAGGTTGTTGTCGATGAAGACGGCGTAGGGCTGATCGTCCTCGAGAAACTCGTCGACGATCTTCGAGACGTCGCGCGTGTGGTACGGCATGTGGAGGCCGTCGGTAGTCGCCGCGGTAGGTTTTCCGGAGCTCGCCGCGCTCGAAGTCTCGAAGCGCGTCTCCCCAGATCGCGACGCCTTCGCCGAGCGCGATCGCATCGGCGTGCGGCGCGACCTCGTCGGGACACGAGAGGGCATGAAGAGCTCCGAGGATGACCTTCGCTCCACGTGCACGGTACCAGGCCGCGAGCTCGTACGCACGCTCGGCGAAGGTCAGATGGACGGTGATGCCGACGACCGCCGGCAGCGGATCGCTCGGCGGGGGACCTGCAAGGAGATTCTCGTCCCAGTACTCGACCGTCCAAGGCTCCGGGGTGCTCGCCGCGATGCTCGTCAGGGCGAGACTCGGGGTCAGAACGTGCTTGCCGAAGCTCGCGTGCGGGTCCTTCGGATAGAACGGATTGATCAAGAGCGCGTGGCGTGGGGAGGGCGGTGTGGTACGGAGGTCGTCGTCGAGTCGCGGAGGGTGGCGCATGGCATCGGGGAGGAACATGGAGGGCTCCTGGGGCGCGGCATTTATCTTTTCTGAAAAGTACTTTGTAATAAAGAGTAAACATCCAAAACGAAAACTGCTGGCCGACTCGCTCGAGACTCGACCGCCACACGAGCGGTAGTAGTCGCTCGCCGCCGACCCTACGACCCAGGCTCCCAGTCGATGAAGACGAAGCCGTTCTCGACGACGACCTCGAAGCGTCGAATCGGCCCGTAAGCGGGCATCCGGCAGACCGATCCGTCCCGAATGTCGAAGCGGGCGCCGTGTCGTGGGCACTCGATCTCGTAGCCGTCGATCGCCCCCTCGCCGAGTGGCCCGTCGTCGTGCGTGCAGCGATCCTCGACGGCGTAGAACTGCTCGCCGACGTGACAGATCGCGATGTAGTCCTCGCCGATTTGAAAGACGCGTGCTTCCCCGTCGGGGATGTCCGCAGTGGTCGTCACCGCGATGCGCTTCTTACTCGGCGACACTGGGCTCTCCGAGGTTCGGCCCCTCCGCGTTGGAAGGAGTCGCCTCGTTCGAAGGACTCGCCACCGAATCTGCGTCGTTGATCTCGCTGAGGAAGTCCGAGCCGAATCGTTCGAGCGACGTTTCGCCGACCCCGGAGATCGAGAGGAGCGACGATTCGTCTTCCGGCTTCTCGCGCGCCATCGCCTTGAGAGTTCGATCGTTGAAGACGCGGTACGCGGGCACGCCGAGGCGCTCGGCGATCTCGCGGCGGAGATGGCGGAGACGTTGGAACAGGTCCTCGTCGTACGGAGCTTCGGGTTCCTCGAGCCCTGCGATGCGAGACGTCGCCCCCGGTGCCGACGCGGCTCGTGACGATGAGGCTGCCGTCGGCGACTCGGTGTGCATCTTCTCTGCCAGCGGAAGCTCGATCTCGGCTTCTCCGACGAGGACGTCCTTGCCGCGTGCGGTGAGCTGGATCATCGGGTAGCGATCGCCGACTTGCCGGACGCAACCCTCCTCCTCGAGCATGTCGAGCATGTCGCGCACGGTCTCCTTGCGAAAACCCCGCAGGATGCCGTAGGTCGAGAGCTTGTCGAAGCTCATCTCGAGGACGCCCTGCGCCTTCGAGCCGAGGAGCATCTGGATGATGCGCCCTCGACCGCAGCGACCTTTCGCCCGCGCGACACCGCTGAGGATCTTTCGCACGAACGTCGTCTCGTGCTCGGAGAGCGCGCGTGGAGTGACCTGCTCCGATGTGGGCACACGGCCCGAGACGCAGCGATCGCACTGTCCGCAAGTCGTGCCGGGGATCTCCTCGCCGAAGTGGCGGAGGATGCGATTGCGTCGGCACTCTTTCGCGCGTGCGAACGAGAGCATCTGCTGAAGCCGTTGCTCGTCGCGAAGTCGACGCTCGTGAAGCTGGGCGAAGTCGATGCCGATCTCCGCGAGCAGCTTTCGCTCGAGCGGAAGCTTCACGGCTCGCCCGTGAAACGGCGGAATGAGCAGGATGCGATCGTCGTTGTCGAGTTGCGCGAGCCCTTGCCGCAGGGAGGCGTGTGTCACTCCGAGCGAATCGGCCCAACTCTCGAGATGCAGACTGGCCGGCGCGCCGCCGGACTGCGAGAACACCGCCGCGACGGCATCCCAGAGCGCTCGCTTTGCCGGCGCGCGAGCCGGATAGGGGTTGTAGTCCCAGTCGCTTCCGGGTGACCGGCTGATTTCTGCGAGGTTCTCGTAGTGATCGAGGCGCTCGAGCGCATCGCCGCGTTCGAGGACGGCGATCGCGCTCCGGAAGGCCATCGGATTGACGCGATCGGGGAGCAACCCCGCATCCTCGAAGCGAGCCTCGAGCTCGACGAGACTGCGGAAGATCGGGTTCTCGCCGAGCGTCCAAAGCAGGTGATGGACGGCTTCGATCACCTGACGGGTCGGGTTCGACCCGTCGATGAAGAACTCCTGCAGGCGACGGTCGGCCTCCGAGAAGAGCAAGACGCAGTCCGACGGAAGCCCGTCGCGTCCGGCACGTCCGACTTCCTGGTAGTACGCCTCGATGCTCCCGGGTAGCGAGAAGTGAACGACGAGCCGGATGTCCGATTTGTCGACTCCCATGCCGAACGCGTTCGTCGCGGCGACACACGGCAGTCGTCCTTCCATGAAGTCCTCTTGGACTTCCCGGCGCTCGGTGTCTTCGAGACCGGCGTGGTAGGCTCGGCAGACCGGTCCGCGGACGCCGGTCGCACCAGGCAGATCGAGCTCGCCGACGAACTCCGCGACCGATTTGGCCTGCTTGCGCGTACCGACGTAGACGATCGCCGAGGCCGATGCGCCATGTTCTTCGAAGAGCTCGGTCAGCGCTGCCTCGATCGTCTCCTTCTTGCTCGCGTCACTGTTCACCTTCTTGACGCGGAACGACAGGTTCGGCCGATCGAACCCCGTGACGACCCGTTCGGGCGAGTCCATCGCGAGCTCGCGGACGATGTCGTCCTGAACTTCGCGCGTCGCCGTCGCGGTGAGCGCGAGTGCCGGCACGTCGCCGAGGAACTCTCGGACTTCCTTGAGGCGTCGGAAATCGGGGCGAAAATCGTGGCCCCATTGCGAGATGCAGTGCGCTTCGTCGACGGCGAGCAGAGAGACGTCGACCGAGGAGATCGCGCGCTGGAAGGTGCGATTGCGGAATCGTTCGGGTGCGACGTAGACGAGCTTGTAGTCTCCCGCGCGCAGCCCGTCGAGACGGCGCCACTGCTCCTCGTGCGAGATCGAGCTGTTGATGAAGGTGACGGGGACGCCGCGCAGAGCGAGCGCGTCGACCTGATCCTTCATCAGCGCGATGAGCGGGGACACGACCACCGTCGTCCCGGGAAGGATCAGAGCGGGGACTTGGTAACAGAGCGACTTGCCGCTGCCCGTCGGCATGATGACGAGGCAGTCCTTCCGGTCGGCGACCGCCCCGAGCGCAGTCGTCTGACCGTCACGAAAGTCGTCGAAGCCGAAGGTGTCTCGAAGGACCGTTCTGGCAGACGCGAGGAACTCGTCAGTCGGCGCCGTTCCAACCATGGGCGCGGACAGGGCCTCCTCGTGAGTGATTCTCATGGACTCCCTTTCGTTCGCGGGTGATCTCTCACCGAGGCGAAAGGGCAGCGGCGGGCTACGTATCTTCGGCGGGAAGTATAACGTTCCTCGGTCCAGGAGACAACTTCCGGGAGGCGTCTGGGATCAACGCGCGGGCCTTTTCTTGATCAAGGAGACAGCCCGGAGGGGAGGTGTCCGTTCGCGGGGTCGAGCTCGGCCGCGTCGATCTTCTTCACGGCTCCGTCCGTTCCCAGGACGAGAACGACGCCCGCGTTCTTCACGTGGTGCGTGCACGCCGCCAGGATTCCGGGATTCGCCGGCGAGAGCTTGTGGGCGGTCCACGCGTACGAGCTGTTCCGCGCTCCGAGCACGATCTTTCCGTCGGTACTCGGTCGGGCCGGCCTGTTGAAGCTCGAGGGACAGACGAACAGTTTCGACGTGAGCGACTTCGCGACGGAAGAATTCAGAAGCACGTTGAGCGAGTGGAAAGCTCGGAGCCGCGTCGAGCTCGAGGCGTGCGGGAATTGGTTCTTCGCGGCTGCGTATTCCATCGCCGCGACGAAGATGCCTTTCAGGTTGTTAGTGCACTTGACCAGGCTGGCCTGCGAACGGGTTTGTCCGGCACCCTGACCAGAAATGCGGAGGAGGGCGGCCTCGCCGGGCTTCTTGAACGGGCTCGGCGATGCCGTGCTCGACGAATCGGCCTCGTCTTCCTTCTCGGTGGCGACTTCCGGCGCTACGTCTTTTTCGTCAACGGTGACGAGCCGCCTCGAAAGTCCCGACTCATCGGTCTTCTCGGTGAAGGTCCTGCGGGGCTTGGCCGCTCTTCTCGGCGTGCGCTTGACGATGACGGACTTCTCGCTCGCGGCCTTCTCGCTCGCGGACTTTTCGGTCGCGGCCGTTGGTTCGTCGTTGCGCGAGGAGCACGAAATCGCAGCCAAGAGAGCGAAAACGAGACCGATCGAGAGGGGCAGGAAGCGCTTCATGGTCGTTTCTGGAGGTTTTCGGTGTTTGTTACCCGAGCCTCGATTCTCGAGGGGGACCGAGACCCTGATGTTGGGACGCAGCATTCGAGCCATACTGCAGGTGAGATGGATGATACCACGTTGGACGTCAATTGTTCGCACGCTCCCGGTCGGATCCCACGGATGTCGACGCAGCCATGAAAATCAGCGGACTCGTCCCTTTTGGCCGTTCGTTCGACGAGTACCGGCGCATCTTCGGCCTCGAGGAATCTGCCGGATCCCGCAAGATCCTCGGGGTGGCCGACGGGCCGGCCAGCTTCAATGCCGAAGCGGCCTCCTCGGGCTGGAACGTGACTTCGGTCGACCCGATCTACCGCTTTCGAGGCGAGGAGATCCGAGGGCGTTTCGAGGCGATCGTCGACGAGGTCATCGAACAGGTGCGGGCGATTCCGGACGACTGGGTCTGGAGCTACCACTCGAGCCCGGACGACCTCCGCGAGCGTCGGACGGCCGTCCTGCGACGATTTCGCGAGGACTACGAGCAGGGCCGTCGGGAATCTCGTTACGTCGATGCCTCGTTGCCCCGCCTCCCGTTCACGGACGACGAGTTCGACCTGGCGCTCTGCTCGCACTTCCTGTTTCTCTACGCGGCACACCTCGACACCCCGTTTCACCTCGAATCGATGCGCGAGCTGCTTCGAGTCGCTCCCGAGGTGCGAGTGTTTCCGCTGGTCGATCTCGAGGCGAATCGATCGGTACATGTCGATGCGGTCGATGCCTCGCTCAGGGCGGCGGGCTACAGCGTCCACGTCGAGAAGGTCGACTACGAGTTTCAAAGAGGTGGTGACGAGATGCTCGTGGTCACGCGGGAGGGGGACACCGAGATGGCGAACGGTTGATGCGCGAAACTCTCGATTTACTCTTCGTGCGCAAGTGGTGGTCTCGCGACGCCGTGGAGCTCGGGGCGTACTCTCAGGTCTACAGCTGGTTCAATCTCGCCGAGGCGCTCGCTTGGTTCGTGCTCGCGGCTCTCGTCTTCCGGCGATGCCTGCGCTTTCGCAACGGGAGTGTCGAGATCGCGTACGCCGTCGCGTTCTTCGTGTTCGGCGTGACAGACGTCGTCGAGTCGTACGCGCTCTGGTCTTGGTTGATCTGGTGGAAGCTCGTCACCGTCATCGTGCTCTTCGTGCTCAGGCGTCGAGTCTTGCGAGCTTTCTATCCCGGCAAGAAGCTCTTCTGATTTTCCGTTTGCAGGATGCGCTCCATGAAGCGCATGAGCCGGGGGCTGCGGGAGGTTCTGGTGGGGAGGGTCGACGGATGTCGAGCGAACGTCACGACGCGGCGACCCGCCGCGTGACTCGAACGCAGCGGCGACCCGGAGGAACCGGAACGCCGCTACATTCGAGTTCGGTTCGGATGCTGGTTGGAGCGCGCGTTTCGGGCTGGAGCGCGCATCTCGCGGACCAGCTTTGAGGGCGACGGGCTCGCTGTTAGTATGAAACCCATGCGAGTCGCCAAGAGCCATCGAGCCGCTAGCGCGGTTCTGATCACCCTTTTTTCCGTCGTTTCGGCGAGTCTCGAATCGAGTCCCGTTCGCTTCGTGCGTGCCGACTGCAATGCCGACGGAATCTTCGACATCACCGATTCTATCTCTCTCCTCGATGCGCTCTACCGCGAGGACGACGACGCCCTAACCGCGCTCGAGCTTTGCGAATCGGCGTGCGACTCGAACACCGACGGTAGCGTCGACGTGTCGGACGTGGTCTTCTCACTCTTCTCGCTGTTCAAAGAGGGTTTCACTCCACGCCCTCCATTTCCCGATTGCGGCGAGGCCGAGGACCAGTGGACGACGAACTGCAGCCTCCACACAGCGTGCAACGAGACGCCGTTTTCGACGATACGGTTCTCGCTCGGGGAAGATACGCGGGTCTCGCTCGCCGTCTACGACGTGGACGGAATCCAAGTTCGGGAGCTGCTTCGCGCCGTCGCCTACACGTCAGGCGATCACGAGGTCGAGTGGGACGGGCTCGACGGCGAGGGCCGACTCGTCGACCCGGGCGAGTACGAGTGGCGACTGCTCGAGACACCGGGATTCACCGCTCGTTTCGTGACGACGCTGGGCGTCAATCCTGGCTCGGGCGCGCACGGGCGTTTCGACGAGAATTGGGCCGGCGACCACCTCGGCGCGGGAACGGTCGCGGTCGATTCGACGGGCATGTACGTCGGCGCGGTTCTGACCGAGGGATTGCGACAGACGCTCAAGCAGTCGCTCGACGGACGCACGCGTTTCTGGCAGCAGTCGCAGTACTACGACGGCGGACGGGCGACGCGAGTTTGCGCAGACGGTGACAAGGTCTTCCTCTGCCAGCCGAACGGACGGCTTCGGTACCTCAGTCCGAACACGGGACGCAATCGCGCCACGTGGGAGATCGGGTGGGACGGCCATCCGGCCACGGACGTCGACTACTACCGGGGATTCCTCGTCGCGGTGTTCGCTGGAAAGGGCGGCGTTCGGTGGCTGAACTCGGACACGGGCGCGACCGTCCACGGTGTCGAGGGCATCACGGGCGTGCGGAACGTCACGGTTGTCGGCTCTTGGAATGGCGGCTCGATACTCGTCGAAGCTGAAGGAACGATCTACAGCCTCAGCCGCAATTTTCCGACTCCTGTCGAGGTCATCAGCGGGCTCGGTGATTGCAGTGGCGGAATCGATATCGATCATGCGAGCGGAGACCTCTACGTCGTCGAGCGTCTCGATGGCGACGAGCGTGTCCATCGTTACGATTCGAAGCACCAGCGCGTCCAGAGCTACGGTGGCGTGAGACGTCCGCACGGTCCCTACGACCCGACTCTCTTCGCGGGCGTCTTCGACGTCGCGGCGGACGGAAATGGCGGGTTCTACATCGCGGAGCCGAGTGGCGCGCCGCGTCGGGTCGCGCGATTCAGCGCGAAGACCGGCGAGATTCTCGACGAGTGGTACGGCGGGCAGTCGTTCTACACGCACGCCGCTGTGGACACCGAGCAGCCCGAGTTCGTCTGGGGCTGCGCTCACGAGGGGCACGTCATCCAGTACCGCATGGACTGGGGAGAGAGCAGCGGCGACCCCGTCTCGTGGGAGATCGTCGCGACGTACGCGACGGGGAATCTCGGGGACGCGCTCTATCCCTTCACCGGGAAGTGGCGCCCCTTCCGAAAGAACGGAAAGACGTTCCTCGTCCTCGAAGGTCGCGCAGCGATCTTGCGTGTCGACGAGGAGAGTCATCGCGTTGTGCCGGTGGCGATCGCGAGCAAGGCGCACAGCGGCAACCGCACCTTCAGCCAGTTCGGTGGGAGCGGACGTGACGGCTATCCGATTCCTTGGGTCGCAGCGGCCGATCACTACGGTCGTTCGAACCTCGCGACGACGCCCAAGTACTTTTACTGGGGCGATGCCGACGGCGACGGCGAATTCGATCCCGAGGAGTTCCGTATCCCGAACGCCGACCCGACCGAGGTCGGAACGCACGGCGGATTCAACTCGAACTACGACTACGTCTACGCGAGCAAGCTCAGCACCGATCGAGGCTTTTGGCGACTTCGTCGGACGGGTTGGGCGGACGAGGCCGAGGATGTTCCGATTTGGGACTGGGACCAGGTCGAGCCGGTCGGGACCTTTCCAGAGGAGACGCGTGGCTTCTCACACTCGCGCGAGGCGATCAGCGACGAAGACGGCAACGTCTACGGGATCATCCAGGCGGGGGTGATGATCCGCGGTCACGGCGAGTACGAAGGCGGCAGCTGGCCGTACCAGGGCATCAAGAAGGCGCGCATCGTCAAATGGCGCCCCGACGGCGTGCGTGAGTTTCTCGTCAGTCGACAGACGAAGACCTCCTCCGAGGTGGGAATCGGGAAGCTCTACTACCCGATGAAGATCACGCTCGGGCCGCACGGCACCATCGCGGTCTGCGATCAGGTCTTTCAGCCGAACGTCGTGTGGACGCGGGACGGCCTCTACGCGGGAACGCTCTGGGATCATCGCGCGGACGATGGTCTCTCCGGAGACTTCTACCGAACTCACAGCGACGACATGCAAGGCATCGAGCTCGCGGCGCTCGACGACGGTCGCGTGTACTGGTTCAACACGGTCCAAGGCATGCAGCTCGTATTCGAGACGACGGGTTGGGACAGGCTCAGGCGTCAGACGGGAGTGGTGAGTCGGCCAGAGACGGGGGGGGCGGCCGCGCCCCCGGGGCCGGGGGGGGGGGGGGCCCCGACCAAACCCCCC
>CAYZGY010000149.1:0-1711 GCA_964478085.1 uncultured Planctomycetia bacterium | reverse complement strand
GGGGAGCGGCTCAGGCGTGAGCGGGGTGGGGTGCGGCGGCCAGAGACGGCGGGCGCTCCGGCGCGCGAGGGAAAGGGGCTCTCGGCAACCTACTATCGCGAGCGCCTCGGAAAGGAGGTCGCGTTTCGTACCGTCGAGGCGCCGATCTACTTCAAGCCCTTCAGTGGATCTCCGCATCCGAACATGCCGGCGCCGCCTCACCGTATCGAGTGGGATGGGTTCCTCGAGGCTCCGAATACCGACGACTACATCTTCGAGGTACTCAAAGCGGCCGACGAGCGGATCTACGTCTGGATCGACGGCGAGAGGTTCATCTGGGACCTCGCGAATACACGCGTCCGTGTAGCAAAGCGACTCACGGCCGCGAGGCGCTACCGTCTGCGTATCGTGTACGAGAACTACGTCGAGCGTCCCGAGCTCAAGCTTCTCTGGTGGGGCACGAACATGGACAAGGCGCGCGTGCCGGTCGAGCTGCTCTACGAGAAACCCGGCGAGTGAGTCGCGATGTTCGAGATCCCCGAGTACTCCGAGGGCTTCCCGTTCGACGGTGATCCAGCGGCGGCTCTCGAGACTGCGAAAATCGCGCTCCTCGGTGCGGAGTTCGAAATCGAGGCCATGGATGCGTCGAGAATCGTCGCGATCGCGCCCGGCATGTCGAGCACGAAGCGGCACCCGCCTCTGCGCGGCGCCACGCGTATCGAGATCGCGGTGTCGGCTACGAGTATCGACATCCAGGCTGCGTTCAGAGGCGTGAGGTCCATGAAGTCGTTCCTCTACATCCTCCCGCTCGCGATCGTGCTCCTGAACACGATCGCGTTCTTCTCGATCCGACTGGCTACGAGTCACGACATCGTCTCCCAACAGCGCCGTGCGGACGGACGACAAGCTCGACGAGGTCAAGCTTCGAGACTTCGTCGCAGCGTGCTACTCGTCGGACTCAGCGTCCGGAACCGGCGAGGCGTGATGGAGGACGAGCTTCCAGCCGTTCGATGACTTGACGAAGACGTTCGTCGACGTCGCCGCGGCTCCTGCGATCCCCGAGCTCGAGAGGTGGAGGACGTTCTCGTTGCACGTCACCCACGCGGTCGACCCTTCGACGCGCACCCCGACGTCCGTGATCTCGAGTCGGATCGTCTCGGTGTTCTTGAATATCTTGTCCCAGCTCGCGCGGACGGCATTCCAGCCGGTCAGCATCGGCCAGCCGGGATGAACGCAGGTGACCCAGTCCTCTTGGACCCAGACATCGTCCATGCGTTTGATCTCGAGTGATTCGAGAGCACGGTAGAAGGCATCGTTCGCGGCGAGGACCGCCTCTCCGACACCGTCCCCAGCCGGGCTCGAGTCCTCGGAGGGGAGCTCTTCGGGCAGGAAATCCTCGGGGGTGCCTTCGTTCATGCCGGTATACTGCCGGGTCGGTCGAAGTCCGGGAAGTCTTTTTTGGTTGATGGAATTCCTCGGCATCGGCTACACGGAAGGGTGAGCTTCATCCTTTGCCTCTCGCATTTTCTTGCGGAAAGCGGTCGCGGGGCCGGCACCGGAAGCAAGGAGAAGGTGTGGTCATGCGTCGTATTTCATTCGCGAGACGGCTTCGTGGGAATCGGTGGGCCGCCCGTGGCGTACTGGTGGGGGGTCTTTCATTATCGGCTCTCGTCGTCAGCTCGTTCGTCGATCGAGTCGCCAGTTTTGTTGTTGCTGTGGTTGTTGTTGTTGT
>CAYZGY010000148.1:3401-12500 GCA_964478085.1 uncultured Planctomycetia bacterium | reverse complement strand
TCCTGGTTTGTCGATAGGGCGGGGCTCGAGGTGAAGACCGGCGGCGCGTTGACCTCGAGCACCTCGATACGGAAGCTCGCAAAGCTGGTCAGATTCGGCACGCCGTCATCCGTGACCGCGATGACAACGTCGAAGGTGCTGTCGCCCTGAAGCTCGATCGGAGACCACGTGAAGAGCCCAATGCTCACGTCGATCGTCGCGCCAGCCGGACCTGCCAAGATCTCGTAGCTCAACTCGTCGTCGTCGGGATCACTCGCCTCGATCGTCAACTCGAGCGTGCTCCCTTCACCCACCTGCTGGTCGGCGATCGGCGTGATCATCGGCGCTCGGTTGATCGCGATGACCTCGAGCACCACCTCGAGCTCGGCGCTCGTGATGGCATTGCCGGCGGTCCCGTCGGGATCTCCGCCGTCCGTCACGGTGAACGTGAAGCGGTCCGGACCGGTGTAACCCGCGTCCGGAGTGTACGTCCACCCACCCGCAGGGCCGAGATCGAGCTCGCCGTTGTCGGGTCCATCGACGAGCGAGAAGACGAGACTCGCACGCGGCGTCTCGAGATCTGACGCCGAAAGCACGATGAAGACGGACTCATCTTCGAGAACGGTTCGACTCGAGCCCGCCGCGACGGGCGGGTCGTTGACCGCCCGCACCGTGATGCTGACGGTGGCATCGCTCGTGCCGAGCTTGCGATCATCGACTCGGAACTCGAAGCTGTCCGGACCGTTGTAGTTCGAGTCGGGGGTGTATGTGATCTCTCGCGTCTCGGGGTCGAAGTCGGAGAGCGTGCCATGAGTCGGACTCGAGAGGATTCCGAAGACGAGCTCGTCGCCGTCCGGATCCGAGCCGGTGAGCGTGATGCGCACCGAATCGTCCTCGTCCACCGCGACGTCCTGCGCGTCGACCTCGGGCGTCGAGTTGGTGGAACGATCGACCGTGAAGAAGAGCTCGAAGTCATCTCCTCCCGTACCGTCCGCGTTGCCGTCGAGCGGGTTTCCGGAGGTATCGTAGATCGTGCTCGACCCGAGCAGCTTCAGTCGGAAGCTGCCATCGGGCAGGTACCCATCGACGAGGTCGAGCACGACGCTCTGGCCCGGGAACGCGTAGAACGGATCCACGGGGAAGAGCGTGTCATCGATCGTATCGAACGTGCCGTCGGCGCCGGCTTCGGCGAGTAGGTAATTTGCGGGGCTTCTGGCACTGATACCGTTGAGGAACTCGTTGAACTCGACGATGACGGTCGTGAACGCGAACGCCGTCGTGCCGCCGTTCGGCGGCAGGTTGACGACGTCGACGACGGTCGGAGGTGAGAAGTCGTCGGAGTCTCCCTGGAACTCGTAGGCGCCGGCGTCCTGGAAGACGAAGCCGGGCTCGGGAGTCCAGAGGAGCGAGTTCGCCGAGGTCAGGGAAGCCTGACCGTCGTAGGACGAGATGACGAATGTGAAGCCGTTGCCCGACGAGATTCCGATCGTCGGCGTCAAGTCCGTGTTGCCGGCGCCGTAGTCGAAGCGCACGCTCCCGTCGGCGAAGAGGGTCGCGGCGAAGTTGACCTCGCCACCGGTCGCGACGCTTGTCGCGTTCCAACGGATCGTCACCTCGTCCTCGGTCGCTGTCTCGACGAAGATATCGTCCCCGCTGCCGTTCGTGCGCAGCTCGTCCCAAAGAGGAGCGATACGCGCGTTGCGGATGAGCGTCTCGATCGAGTTCGCCCCGGAGTTCGGCGAATCGGGCCCCGCGAAGTGGAGGAAGCCTTCCGACGAGACGCGAACCTGCGTGTAGTCCGTTCCGTGGAAGTTGAAGGTGAACGGCAGTGTGAGCACCCAACTCGTGCTGCCGCTCGTACGCCAGTTCCGAGCGGAGCCGACCTCAGCAAACTCGTTCGACCCGAGGTCCGACTCGACGAAGAGGTCCCAGCCGATTCCGACGTTCGGCGTCGCCGGGTCATCGTGACGTTCACGCCCCTCGATGTCCTCGAGAATCGTCACGAACGCGTTCGCCATGTCGATCGCGGCCGAGTCCTTGTCGAGATCGAGGTTGTCGTCGTCACCGTCTCCTTCGCGCCCCCCCTGCTCGCCGAGGATGTTGTCCGCTCCGTCGATGTCGAGGAAGAGCGGATCTCCTTCGACGCTCGCGAGATCCTGCGAGTTGAGTCCCCGCCAGGCTTCGACCGTCGGAATGATGTCGAGCCCCCACTGCGCGACGTTGCCGGCGCCACCCGCACCACGGAAGATCACGTTGTGGTTCGAGATGAACGTCCCCTGACTGTCCGCCGCGACGTTGAACACGAAACCCACGTCGACCTGGAAGATGTTGTTCCGCAAGATGGTCTGGCTCGCCCGCGACTGAACCTTCACGACGTCGCCGACGAACTGGACGATCGTGTTGTTGGTCACTCGGTGGTTGCGCCCCGCGTTGATGAAGAGCGCCAGATTGGTGTTCGCGTAGACGACGTTGTTGACCAGCTGCTCCTGGACGACGGTAGCAGAATTGAAGTAGACGCCGATGTTGTTCGAGTAGACAAAGTTCCGTTCGAGCCGCGAACCCCGAGTCACGATGCCGACATTCGAGTTCGTATAGACACGATTCTCGGTCACGAGACCGCTGCCCACCGAGATGCCGTCGTAGTTCGCGAACACCCGGTTTCGAGTCGCCTCGGCACCAGACACGGCGATTCCGACGTCGCGGGCGCCGTTGTGGTTGAACACGACGTTGTCGGTTGCGAGCGCGCGGTTCGTCACTGCGATCCCGACCGTGACGTTGTCACGCGCCACGTTGTCGACGACCACGATACGATCCTCTGCCGTCCCTGTACGCGAGGCGACGATGCCGACGTTGTTCGAGAACACCTCGTTCCCGCGCACGACGGTTCGAGCGCCGTTGACCCCGATTCCGTCGCGACTGTTGTTTCGAACGATATTGTTCTCGATGAGCGACTCGACATTGCCACCGCTGATGAGAACTCCATTGAACGTGTGTCCGAAGAGCTCGCTTTCGCGAATCGTGAATCGGTCGCTACCCGCGCCTGCGCCCGCGCGAACACCGTACCGCGCCCCGCTGATCGCGAGGCGTTCGAGCGCGATATCGTCTCCTCCACGCAGCTCGAAGACGTCGCTGTCGGCACTCGTGTTGCCACGCTGGAGTCGGGCGAAGTTCTCGACCTCGGCGGGGCCACGGATCGTCACGCCGGAGTCATCCGCGAGCAGGTAGATGTCCTGCAGGACGGCGTACGTGCCCGTGTCGACGAAGACGATATCGCCGTCCTCGAGGTCGTAGGCACGCAAGAGAGCCGCGAGCGTCGCCATCGGGTCGTCCGGTGACTTGCCCGTGGCGAAGTCGTCGCCGATGGCCGTCAGGGTGAACTCGTCGTCCGCATCGGTCGCGTCGTCGACGTAGAACAGCGGTCCGTTGTTCGTGATGAGGAACGACTCGTCCGAGCTGTCGTCGGGTCGCCCGGCCGTCTCCGCGGTCACACGAACTCGAACGACGTTCTCGTCGGTGATCGGGTCGGCCGTCCAGTCGAAGCTTCCATCACCGAAGCGGTTGGCCCTGACGCCCGATGCCAGAGGTACCCAAGACGTGCCGGAATCGGTCGACACCTCGATGAGGAACGTCGGATCGGGGAGGCCGCTTGGATCGAGCTCGACAATCTCGACCGCCGAAAGCACGGCCGAGCTGACTCGATTGCGGAGATCAATCGTCAGCCCTTCCTCGCCGACAACGGTCGCCGCGAACGTGGGCGCGATCGCTGTCATGTTCGCGCCGGTCTCCGCGAAGATGTCGAAATCGCGCGAAACGACATCGCCCTGGAGAGCGATATCGAAAACTCTCCGCCCCACGCTGTTCACGGACACGGACGGCTCGACAAAGTGCAACGTCACGACGTAGCTTCCGGGTCGCGTCGGGATCGACAAGGTAATGCCACCGCTTCCTCCGCTCGTCGCGGCAAGATAGGTGCGGTAGACCTCATCGGGAGCCGCGTCATCGGCCATGCTCCGATCGATCACATTCGAATTGTCGATGCGCCGGAACGAGCTCGCCCCTCGCGTCACGTAGGCTTGCGAGAGCCAGTTGCCCTCGGACGCGGTGGCGATGGCGCCGCTTCCGAGACTCATGAGCGCGACGGGACGTTCGAGCGTCAGGCCTGCCGTGTGCCAGTCGATCGAGACGACGTTTCCGAACTCCAGCTTCTCGAGACCGTTCGGCCCGAGCACCTGAACGACCTGCGTCGAGCTCATCGTCGCTTCGGGAGTGTTTCCGTAAGCGCCGACGTTGATGCGGTTGCCGTTCGGCGCGGGCTCGGAGACGAAGTACGAGAGAGGATCACCCCGGTCAATCGCAGGCGAGTTCGGCGCCAGGTGGTAATCTCGCCCCGCGGCATCCACGAAGAGCGGATCTCCGACATGGCTCGACTCGTCGAGACCGAGTCCGAAGAACCACTCCGGCCGCGTCGCGAAGTCGACTTCCTGCCATCGTCCGAGGAGGGCGTCGTTCGTCAGCTGGAAGTGGTTGTAGTCGCTCCGGAACTCACGTTGACTGTCCGACGCCACGACGATCGCGTACCCACCGTCGGCACGGAAGATGTTGTTTCGAGCGTCGAAGTTCTGGGCGCTCCCCTGCACCTGAAGCGCGACACCGTCAACCTGGTGCACGGTGTTGTTCGTCACCCGGGCGTTGTTGCTGCCGCGAATCAGAATTCCGAATGTGTCACTGTCGTAGATCACGTTGTTCAGAATCGTCGGATTCCAGCCCTGCGCCCCCGCGTCGATACCGCCGCCGTTCGAAAAGATCTCGTTTCCGATGATCGTGTTCCGGCGACTCGATGCGATCCCCGTCACTATGTTGTCGTAGACGCGGTTGTCGATCACCGTGCCGAAGTCCGTGCTGATGCCCGTTCGGTTCCCGCGCACGTCGTTCCTCTCGGCGATGGCACTGCCGAGGTTGATTCCGATGCCGGAGCTCGAGAGGTTCTCGAACACGGTGTTCTCGACGACACGGACACCACTGCCCGCCGAGATTCCGACTCGGCTTCCTCGGGCGGTGTTACCGGTGATCAGAATGTTCGATCCGCTCGCGGAGATCCCGGTCCCCTCAGGTGCGACCACCTCGACATCCTCGACACGGTTATTTGAGCCCGTCACGTTTACACCATTGACGGGACCGCTGATGAAACCTCCCTGGACCACGCTGTTCGTCCCGGAGATCTGGATCCCGAAACGCGTCATACGCGTCGTGGCGACGTTGTCGAAGAGCCGAATCTCGTCGTTGGAAGACTGGAAGAGCGCACCGTAGCTCGCGTTGTTCCGGAAGATACTGTCGCGCACCGTGATGCGATCGCTGTCGACATTCGTATTCGCGAGGATTCCGACATCCGCGCCGGTGACCGTGAGCGAGTCGATCGTGACGTCGTCCGCGCCGGCGAGCTCGATCGTGAAGCTGCCGCGGTTCCGATTGGCGCGATCGAGAACGGCTTCGCCGACGCCGTCCTTCGGCCCACGAAGCTCCACGCCCGTATCTTGGGGTCCGAGCACGACGTTTCGGAGGAGCCGGTAGGACCCGGAATCGACAAAGACGACATCGTCGGGATCGAGATCGTAGGCCCGCACCAGCGCGGAGAGACTGGCCATCGGCCGCTCCGGAGACTTTCCGCTGTTCGCGTTGTCTCCCGTGGCGTTCGGCGTGTACACGTCGAGGTCGTTCGACGCGTCGTCGACGTAGTACCCAGTTCCGTCGTTGGCGATCAGGAACGCCTCGTCGGACGTATCGTCGATGTCGAGACCGATCTCATCGCGCACGCGAATCAGCGCCGTGTTCTCGAGAGTCTCCGGCCCGGCGGTCCACGAGAAGCTTCCGACGCCGAATCGATCCATGGTCAGATCGGCGCCCAGCGGCGTGAAGTTCCCGCCCGAATTCGTCGTCAGGTCGAGCGCCACCGTCGGCACAGCGACACCGGTGTCGTTGAAAGCGACGACCTCGATCGCATTGACGAATGCGTTGGAGACGACGTTCACGAACTCGATCGTGATTCCCTCGTCTCCCGTGACGGTCGCCGGAATCGTCTCGGTGATGGCGATGAATCGGCCCCCGGCCTCGTCGCCCTCGTCGAAATCATCGAGCGCCAACTCTCCCTGCGCGTAGACGTCGAAGCATCTCTGGCCGGCGCGCGAAATTCCAAACGAGGGCTCCGCCCAATGGAGCTTCACCTGATAGTCACCGGCGGGTGCCGGAATTCGATATTCGAATCTCGACCCCGCTCCTCCGCGTGCGAAATGGTTCGTTCGGTAGACGAGTTCCGGCGCAGCGTCGCTCAAAAAGCTCGTATCGATGGCATTCGTGGTCGAGCCGTTCGAGCTCGAGACGCTTCGATATCGGTCGAAGAGCCAGTTTCCATCCTCGCCTCCGACGATGGTCGGGCCTCCGACGTTGATGAGCGCAAGCGTGCGCGTCGAGGTCAGTCCGGCCGATCGCCAAGAGATGTCGACCGTATCGTCGACCTCGAGCTTCTCGAAACCGTTCGGCGACAGCACTTGGACCAGCACCGGCGGACTCTGCGTGGCCTCCGGCGTGTTACCGTACGCACCGGCATTGATGCGCCCGCCACTCGGATGCGGCTCGGCGTTGTGATACGAGAGCGGATCGCCCTTGTCGATCGCGGGTGAGTCGGGCAGGAGGTGGAAGTCGGCGTCGAATCCACCGTCACCGACGATGCGACGCACGAGAATCGCGTCCGCCCGGACCGAAGTCGAAGAACGGTTCCTGAGCTCGACCCGCAAGGTGTCGGTCTCGGCCTCGTACGTCGCCAGTCGCATCCACGTCGTCCCGCCGAACTCGAGATCCGCCGATAGCGAGCGCTGATTCTGCTGTTTCATGCGAATCAGCTCGTCGCCGTCGAAGACCGAGTACGGCGCGTTGGTCGACAGGTCCCGAGCCGTCGGCCACGTGACGTAGACCTCGTAGTAGGCCTCCTCCTCGAGACCCGGAACGGTCCAGGTCGCGAGGGCCGCGCCGTCGTTCCCGGGCGCCTGGCGGAATTCGCCCGCGAATCCGCCTCCGACGACGGCCCACGGCGGATCGTCTGCGCTGAAGCCGGCGTCGAGATCGTCGACAACGATCGGCGGGAAGGTCGGCGCTTCCTCGCGGCTGAATCCGAAGACTCCGTCGCCTCCGAGCGCACCGACGAAGCGAGGATCGTCGACCAGGCTGTTGCCGTCGAACCCGAGCTCGTAGAACCAGTCGACGCGCGTCGAGAAGTCCGCGCCCTCCCAGTTGCCGAGAACGCCGTTCTCGGGCAAGTAGAAGATGTTGTAGTCGCTGGCGAATCCGTTCTGGGAATCCGGGTGGACTCGAATCGCTGTCGCGTTCTCGGCCCAGAAGATGTTGTTCCGAACGTCGACGTTCTGGGCACGCCCGAAGACGTTGAGCGACAGTTCGCCGACGTGGTGAATCGTGTTGTTGTGAATCTGGACGTTGTTGCCGCCGCTCTGACGGATCGCGAAGATCGAGTTGTCGAAGATGACGTTGTTGCGGAGGGTGACGTTCCAGCCCTGAAGCCCGAGATCGAAGCCGAAGTCGTTCGAATAGGTCGTATTGCCAATGGCCGTGTTTCGCCGCGTCAGAGTGATGCCCGAAATGTTTCCGTAGCTTCGATTGTCGACGACCGTACCAAAGTCCGATCGGATCCCCGTGTTGTTCTCGAACGCCGTGTTGCCCTCGAGGAACGAGCTGCCCGCGTTGAGACCGGTGTTGTTCCCCCAAACCTCATTGGAGCGAGCCGTGATGTTCGAGACGGTGATTCCGTACGTTCCGTTACTGTGCGCGAAGTTCCCCTCGACGAGCGTTCCCGCCCCAGACGCCTGGATGCCGTTCGCGTTGCGATAGACGAGATTGTCGTTGAGATAGCCGCGTTCGCCGTTAACGAGAATTCCCGTGTTCGCGAAATACACCTCGTTGTCGATCACGCGGGCGTCCGCACTGTTGACCTCGATACCGATGTAGTTATCGCGAGCGACGTTCCGCTCGATCCAGACGTCGTCATTCGACCCCTGAATCAGCACACCCCAACGACCGTTGAACAGGAACTCGTTGTCGAACAGCTTCAGTCCGTCGCTATCGACGCCATTCGGCGCGAAGACTCCGACGCGAGCCGAGATGAAGGAGAGGTGCTCGATGGTCACGTTGTCGGCACCGCGCAGCTCGATGGCGTGAGCTCCCGATGCCGTGTTGCCTCGATTCAGGCGTGAGAGGTTGTCGACGGCACCGCGAATCGTCACGCCCGAATCGTCTTCGAGGATCGGAATGTTGACCGTCAGGTTGTAGATACCCGTATCGACCAAGATCGTATCGCCCTCCCCGAGATCGTAGGTCTCGAGGACACTTCGGATCGTCGCCTTGGGAGTCTCGGGAGTCAGGCCGTCGTTGGCGTCGTCACCGATCGCGTCCGGCGTGTACTCGTCGTTGTCGTTCGACTGATCATCGACGTAGTAGAACGAGATTCGCTCCGTTACGCGGAAGTCCGCGTCGGAGATGTCGAAGGCGCCACCGCCCTCGAGCGACTGCACACGGACTCGGTACGTGTCAGAAACGTCGAAGAGGTCCGGATCGACGAACCAGTCGAACGAGCCGTCGTTCTCTTCGTCGCCCGCGATCTCCCGGAAGCCGTCTCCAAGTCCGTCGTCGACCGCAATCGAGACGTCGCCTTCGAACCCGTCGGCACGCCAGACGATCTCGACCGTCGAGGTTTGCTGGATGTCCTCGCCACCGTTCGGCGAAAGCACCAACACGTACTCGACGGGGCTGAGCGAAGACTGCGTCGAGTTTCCGTAGGCGCCGATGTTGACGAAGCTGCCGTTCGGGAGCGGCTCGTTCGCGAAGGGGCTGGTCGCCTCGCCTCGATCGATCGCAGGAGACTGCTCGTCGTCCGGCATCGGCGTGCCAGGCAGCATCATCACCCGCCCGTCACCTCGATCGACTGGAGCGAGAGATCCCCCGTGGAAGCTCGCATTGAGACTCCGAACGTGGAAATCGTCGTTGCGACCGTCGTTCGCGGCAGAAACGAAACCGAGAACTCCGTCCGGTCCGGGCACGTCGACGAACTTCGGATCGACG
>CAYZGY010000148.1:0-3391 GCA_964478085.1 uncultured Planctomycetia bacterium | reverse complement strand
GCCACGATCGGTGAACGTCGCATTGCGCCAATCGGTCAAAGTCGGGCGCACATCATCCTGCCAGACTCCGACTCGTCCCGCCCCGGTCGTCCAGAAGATGTTGAAGTCGCTCGAGAAGCCGACCTGACTGCTCGTCGCGATGTCGAGCGCGTCGCCATCCTCGACCCAGAAGATGTTGTCACGAATCGTCAGGTTCGACGAGCCGAAGGACCGAATCGCATCGCCCACTTCCTGGTAGATCGTATTGTTCCGGAAGTCGCTGTTGTTTGATCCATTGAGGACGATGCCCTCGATCGAGTTGGCGTAGATCAAGTTGTTCGAGGCTTCGATGTTCCAGCCCTGCGCGCCGAAGCTCATCCCGACCGGGTTCGAGTACACGACATTTCCGGTGAGGAATGTACGCCGACTCGCCGAGATACCGACGATCGCGTTGTCGTAGACGCGGTTGAACTGGAGGGTCGCGAAGTCCGTAACGATACCGGACTCGTTGCCGTGAACGACATTGTGTCGTGCGGTTGCGGCACTCAGCGTCAGCCCGCGGCTTCCATTACCGACATGCCCGGTGATGAGGTTGCCCGAGACGAGCACGGAACTCGTCGCCGAGACACCATAGCGGACGTTGTCGTGGATGTAGTTCCCACGGCCCGAGTCGATTTCGGTCGTCCCGATGACCGTCGTCCCCGAGTTGTTCGATACGACGATGCCGTCCCGGTTGCCGAAGACCTCGTTGTTCTCGACGGCCGAATTGCCGGCGTTCGTGAGCCGCACGCCCGAATCGCCACTGCCACGAATCACGCTGTCCGAGAGTGTGCGGATTCGTCCACTGAGGAAAACGCCGTAGCGCGTCGAGTCGCTGACGTCGAGATGGGAGTAGTCCGAGTTGGGAGAGTTCGTCTCGACGTGGACACCGTCGATCGAGCTGTTTGACACCGTGAGGTGGCTGGCCGAGACGTTATCACTTCCGGAATGGACCCAGAGTCCGTACTGGCCGCTCGAAAGCGTCAAATTATGGAGCGTGACAAAGTCGGCATCGCGGACCTGGATGATCGCGGCGGGTCGAGCTCCCGGAATCGCCGGGAAGAGACGCACATCGCGACTCGTGTCCGTCGGCCCACGGAAGGTCAGCCCCTCGTCGAGACCGAGACCGAGATCGACAGAGCCCGAAAGCGTCACCGGGTAGATCAGCGGATAGCTGCCCGTGTCGATGTTGAGCACAGCGCCGGAACGGAGCTCGTAGACGCGAAGCAGGTTGATCGGATTCGGCTTCGGGGCAGCCGCGTCTTTTCCGGTGTGACGATTCGAACCGATCGCGTCCGGTGTGTACTCGTCTTCGTCGTTCGAGCCGTCGTCGACCCAGAACGTGTTGCCGTCCTCGGGAACGCTGAAGCCCTCCGTGCTGCGGTCGAGCACGGTCGCGTTGTCGACGAGCCGGATCTCGATGCGTAGCCCCTTCGTGCCGAAGTCGATTCCGTCGGACGCCGGAATCCAGATGAATTCGCCGTCGTCGGGTGTCGCGTCAGCGATCGTCAAGAGAGGCGTCGCGCCTCGGGCCGTGTCCTCATAGAGCTCGATTCGCACGGGAGAATTCCCGACATTGCGGTACGAGTCCCACAGAATCGTGCGCGGTCGATCGCGCTCCCAGTCGACGTACAGGTCGGGGAATCGAATCGCGACGCGTGTATCGGGGCTCGCAGTCTCCTCCACGGCATTCCCGAAGGCGCCCTGGTTCGGCGCAATGCCGTCGTCGAAGATGTAGAGGAACGCGTCGTCGAGAAAGCTATCGTTCGTCGAGCCGCTGTCTCGATCCGCCTGGAAGCGGAAGACGATCTTGCGAGTGCCGACAGGAATGTTGACGCGATCCCCGACAAGCTCCCAGCGATCGGTCGTGTTCTCGGCGGCTGAGCGTGCTTCGGAGATCTGCTCCTCGTTCGCGTCGATGAAGCGAAGGACGAACTCGCCGCGGTCAAGGGGATCGGAAGCCAGGGTTCGAACTCGCCCTCCGAACACGACCTCGAAACGACCCGCGTCGACCTCGATCAGGCTGATGCCGGCGGGACCGAGCTCGAGCACCTGCTCGGCGAAGCCTTCCTCGACGGAGCCCGCGAAGAAGTAACTTTCCCCGTCCCACGGGATCGGATTCTCTGAACGCACCCCGGCACCGCCGTTCGTGTCCCAGCTCTCGATGCCGGCCTCGAAGCTCGGATTGAGCAGGAGATTGTCCCAGAACGCCGGTTGACCTTCGTCCGTGCGCGGATCGGCCGCGTCGACGGTCGGGCTCGTGAACCTCAGGCGAGCGACCGGCTCGTGAATGCGATAGTCGTCCTCGCCGACGCTGAAGAACGCCGGACGCGACCAGGCCGGGTCGACGACCGTATGCCCGATCGAGTGGAGATCGAGGAACGCGATGTCCGCCTGCCAGTCGAGCACGTCGACGAAGTCCTTCGTCCAGAAGCCGACCTTTCCGTCTCCGCTCGCGTGCAGGTTGTTGTAGTCGCTGAAGAAGCCGCTCTGGCTGTCGTTCGCGACGAAGAGGTCGTAGCCGCTCTCCGCCCAGAGGATGTTGCTGCGTACGTCGATCTCGCGAGATCCGCCGGTCACGCGAACGTTGTCGCCCGTCACGGCATAGAACGTGTTGTTCGCGACGCGCACGTCCGTGACGCTGGTGACCTCGAGCGCCACCTGCGTATTGCGATAGAGCAGGTTGTGCACGACGACCTGGTCGTCGTGCGCGCGAATTCCAATTCGGTTGCTCGCGATGCGGTTGAACTGGATCCGGCCGTCGACATCGACGCCGACGTCGTTCGCTTCGATCAGATTCGCCGTGTCGAAGTCCTCGCCGCCGACGATGCCCTCTCCGGAGATCCCGATGCCGTTCCCCCAGATGTGCTGATCGCGGACGCGTCCGTCGAGAATCACACCGGTCGCGTTCGAGTAGATCTCGTTGCGCTCCGTGTCTCCGACGAACCCGAACGCCGAGACCGTGCCACCGACGAGTGCCTCTACTCCGACCCCGTTGTCGTGAACGCGGTTCGCGCTCAGGCGAGCCGGCGCGCGGTAGATAACGCCCGAGCCGTGGTTCGCGATCTCGTTCCCGGCGATCGGCCCCGAGAAGGTCTGACGGAGATCGAGTCCGACGCCCGCGTCGAGAATGCGATTCTCGACGATGCGACCGGCGACCTCGGTGGCGCCGATCTCGACGCCGGACTCGCCAAACTCGAAGTGCTCGAGAATCTCCGCTGCCGAGAGAGCGCGCCCGTAGATCGCGGCCTCGTCGAGCCCGCCGTTCCAGGGGTAGTTCCCCTGACCCGACCCAATCCGCAGAGCCGCGTTCGAGTGATTGATCGGCGTCGAGTAGGCTCGCTCCGTCACGAGCTCGCCGTTGACGTAGATT
>CAYZGY010000147.1:0-12502 GCA_964478085.1 uncultured Planctomycetia bacterium | reverse complement strand
TGACACAGTCCTTGATCAACATCGGGAGATAGTCGTGACGATCCGCATCACGCACGATGCCAGCGGGTACGACGTCTGGCGAAACGGTCAGAGCATCGGCACGAATCTCGGCAACGAGGGCAATGACACGCGACGATCGGTCTTCCTCATCGACTGTTGCTCGAGTGTTCAGGTCGCCGGCGAGTTCGACTTCGTCCGCTGGGACAGCAGCGGCGCCTTTTCACCGGACGAGGGACCCGACGCCGGTCAGCCCGAGATTCACACGAACTTCAGTCTCGATTCCGGCGGCGAGTACCTCGCGCTCGTCTCTCCCGACGGCCAGACGGTCGTTTCGGAGTTCGCACCCGAGTACCCGAGGCAGCACCGCAACTTCTCGTACGGCCCCGACGGCTTCTACCCCGAACCGACGCCCGGTGCGCCCAACGGAGACGCCGTCGCAGGCTTCGCGGGAGAGCCGTCGTACAGTCACGAGCGCGGTTTCTTCGACGACGCGTTCGACCTGACGCTCGAAACGTCGACACCGAGCGCGACGATTCGCTACACGACGGACAGCAGCAAGCCGTCGCGCACGCACGGGACGATCTACTCGGGTCCGATTCGCGTCGACACGACGACGCCGGTGCGCGCGGTCGCGTACTCCGACGAGCTCTACGAGTCGCGCGTCATCACGCACACCTTCCTCTTCCTCGAGGACGTGCTCCGTCAAACCGGCGCCGGCTTCCCCGTCGACAGTGACTGGGACTACGTCATGGATCCGAACATCGTGGACGACGATCGGTTCTCGGGCGATTGGATCGCCGATTTCCGCTCGCTGCCGACGCTCTCGCTCGTCTTGCCGCGCGAGGAGATGTTCGGGCCGGGCGGAATCCACGCGAATCCGACGGCACAGGGAACGGCGTGGGAGCGCGAGACGTCGGTCGAGTGGATCCTCGAGGATAGCACAGGCTCAATCCAGATCGACGCCGGCGTGCGTATCCAGGGAGCCGGAAGTCGACGCCGCGACATCGGAAAGAAGTCGTTTCGGCTCGCGTTTCGCGGGGACTACGGCTTCGGCAAGTTCCGCTTCCCGATCTACGGACCGGAATCCGCGAACGAGTTCGACACGCTCGTGCTGCGTGGGAACTACTTCGACTCGTGGACCGTGCACACTTCGGGCGACGGCGAGACGATCGGCCGGCAGTCGGCGATGCTCCTGCGCGACGCGTTCGCGTACGGCAGCCAGACCGCGATGGGTCAACGGTCCTTGAGCGGTACTTGGGTCCATCTCTACATCGACGGACTCTACTGGGGTCTCTACAACGTCACCGAAAGACCCGACGAGGAGTTCGCCGCGGAGTACTTCGGCGGCGATCCGGACGATTACGACGTCTACAAGCACGGCGGGCCCGAGCTCGTCCACGGTACGCGCGACTCGTGGAACGAGCTGATGGCGCTCGTCAAGAACAACAACGTCGCCTCGGACGCGGTCTACGCCCAAGTCGAGGAGCTGCTCGCGATGGAGAGCTTCGTCGACTATCTCATCCTGAACTTCTGGGGCGGCAACCAAGACTGGCCGCACAACAACTGGTACGCTTTCCGCGATAAAGAGGACGGCGAGCCGTTCCACTTCGTCTCGTGGGACGCCGAGAACTTCATCTTCCGCCTCGCCGAAAGCGGCAAGATCAACACGAGCGTCGACAACTCGCCGGGCATCCTCTACAGCCGCTTGCGGCTCAACGAGGAGTTTCGCGTCCTTTTCGGAGATCGTGTCCGCCGACACCTCTTCCACGACGGCGTTCTGACGCCGCAGGTCGCGAGCGATCGATTCCAATCGATCGTCAACGAGATCATCGGCGCCATGGACTGCGAATCGGCGCGCTGGGGCGACACGCGTATCGAGCCGCCACGCAATACGATCGACACCTTCCTGGTCACGGTGAACGACAAGATCGGACGCTACTTTCCGCAGAGAACCGACATCGTCCTCGGCCAGTTCCGGGGTGTCGGCCTCTATCCCGATCTCGACGCTCCCGAGTTCAATCAACACGGCGGCGCGATCGATCGAGGCTTCGCGCTCAGCGTCAGCGCCTCGGCAGGCGACGTGTACTTCACGCTCGACGGGGAGGATCCGCGGGAGCGCGGCGGCACGATCTCCGCTTCGGCGATCGAGGCCGGGAGCGAAGGCATCGCGCTCATCGACGCCGGCGCGACCGCCCGAGCCATCGTCCCGACCGACGACACCCTGGGACACACGTGGACCGAAGTCGACTTCGACGACGCGACGTGGCGTAGCGGAACAAGCGGTGTCGGCTACGAGAGGAGCTCGGGCTTCGAAGACTTCATCGGGCTCGACGTCGAGGACCTATCATTCGACATCAACGAAAGCGTCTACATCCGCATGACCTTCGAACTCGCATCGAGCCCCGCGTCCATCGCGCTTCTGACGCTGCGCCTTCGCTACGATGACGGTTTCGTCGCCTATCTCAACGGTGTCGAGATCGCGTCGCGCAATGCGCCCGAGTCCCCCACTTGGAACTCGGGAGCTACGCGCGGTCACACGGACAGCCAAGCCACCCTCTTCCAAAACATCGACGTCAGCGCCGGTCGCACCGCTCTTCGCGAAGGAGCCAACGTACTCGCGATCCACGGTCTCAACGCGGGAGCGAACTCGAGCGATCTTCTCTTCGACGTTCAGCTGCTCGCCGTCGAGAGCACGGCCGAAGGAGTCATTCTCGATCGCACGACCCGCGCCAAGGCCCGCGCCCTCGAGGACGGAGGATGGAGCGCGATCAACGAAGCCATCTTCGCAGTCGACACGTCGGCGCTTCGCGTCACCGAGCTCATGTACAACCCGCCGCCCGCACCCGAAGGAAGCCTCTTCGGCAGCGAAGACTTCGAGTTCCTCGAGCTGCAGAACGTCGGCGAGTTCCCGCTCAACCTCCTCGAGGCGCGCATCCGTGGCGGCATCGAGTTCACCTTTCCGGGCTCACCCTCGTGGGAGGAGGACCTCCAGCCGGGCGAGGTGGTCCTCGTTGTCAAGAACCTCGCAGCGTTCGAATCGGTCTACGATACGAGCGGTATGCGCATCGCGGGTGAGTACCGCGGAAACCTCGGCAATCGTTTCGACCGCTTGACGATCGAAGACGCGATCGGCCGCACCATACTCGATTTCTCCTACTTCGATTCCTGGGAGCCCCTCACCGACGGACGTGGGCGATCACTCGAGATCCTCGACCCGACGAACGAGCCGGACACTTGGAACGCGCCAGGCTCGTGGGAGCGAAGTGATGCCGAGGGTGGAACGCCCGGAGTCGGCGTAAGCGTCACGTCAGGCGGCCTTCAGCTGCCGAGCGACATCAACCAAGACGCTGCGATCGACGTATCCGATGCCGTCGGGCTCCTCGGACACCTCTTCGGAGGCAACACTCCCGTCCTCGCCTGCGGTGACGGCACTCTGAACGATCCTGCCAACCGACAGCTGCTCGACGCGAGTGGGGATGCCCGCGTCGACCTCTCCGATGCTGTCTTTCTCCTCAACTATCTCTTCCAGGGCGGCCAGGATCCCGTCGGCGGCACGCAGTGTGTGCGTGTCGATACTTGCCCGAACGTATGCGACCAATAGGAATTCTCGCCTCTCTGAACCTGCCCCGCCAATGACGAAGCTCACCGGACTGATCGCGGCGACCTACTCGCCGATGAACGAAGATGGCTCGCTCCGCCTCGAGCCTATCGAAGCACTATCCGAACATCTCGTGCGTGGCGGTGTCACCGGGGCCTTTCTCTGTGGCACGACGGGAGAGTTCTCGTCGCTCTCCGTCGCGGAGCGCAAAGCCATCTGCGAACGCTGGGCTTCGGTACGATCCAAAGGCTTTCACATCGTCCAGCACGTCGGTGGTCTATCCGTCGAGGAAAGCCGAGACCTGGCGGCGCACGCTCAGACGAACGGTGCCGACGCGTTCTCCGCGATTGCCCCCTACTTCTTCAAGCCGTCGAGCGTTCAAGACCTCGTCGCCTACTGCAAAAGCGTGGCGTCGGCCGCGCCGGACCTCCCGTTCTACTACTATCACCTCCCGGCGCTCACGGGGGTCCATCTCCCGATGATCGAGTTTCTCCGTCTCGCTTCATCGCAGATCCCGAATCTCGCGGGCATCAAGTTCAGCCACACCGACCTCGCCGATCTCGCCGAATGCCAGGTCTTCGAAGGCGGGCGATTCGATCTCCTCTTCGGCTGCGACGAGATTCTCCTCGCCGGTCTGACCTTCGGGTGCGAGGGCGCGGTCGGCTCGACGTACGGATTCGTCGCTCCACTTTATCAGGCGATCCGGAGTGCGTTCGAAGACGGCGACATCAAGGCCGCACGGAGACTTCAGACAAAGAGCGCCGAGCTCGTCAGCATCTTCCGACGATTCGGAGGACATCGTGCGATGAAGTCCGTGATGAAGATCGTCGGCATCGATTGTGGCCCGGTTCGCTCGCCGCTATGCCCCTTGAGTGACGAGGAGTTTACGGTCTTCTCCGCGGAGCTCGCGGCGTTCGGCTTCGACGACTGCCGCCGGAACCCCAGCGAGCTCGCCTCGTAGAGGTCAAAGTGTGCGGCGTCGCGGGGTGAAGCCCGATGAGGAGCCCGACGCACGCGTCGGTTTCGGCCCATTGGTCTTCAGCGCGCATGCGGAGCGTCAGCCCGAGTGTTTCGGTGCAGAGCTCGATCAATCGAGCTCGCCGGCGACGCGCGCAATCTCATCGATCAACGACTCGAGCCCACCACGCGCAACGACCGAGGCCGCCTCCTGGTAGATGCCCTTTCCGTACGCGTCGGCTGCCGGCAGGTAGCACGGGCCCCAACCGCGATCGAGAACGATGACGACGACCGGGGAAGGAGCGAGTCGACGACGAAGCTCGACCTGGAGAGAGCTGTACGGCTCGCCTTCGACAGAGACCCAAACGGCGCCCCCGATGCGCCAGACGGACGCTCGCAGTGGGTAGGAGTCACCGGGAGGCAACGTCTCGAGCCACGTCGCCTGACGCGTCATACGTTCGGCGAGCGCTCGGGCGGACGCCGCCGCGTCATCGTCACCACGGGCTGCGGCCGCGCGCTCTTCAGCCTCGTGCTCGGCCAAGCGTCGTCGGGTCTCGTCGAGGTCGGCGAGATCGTCTCGATAGCGAAGCAGGATCTCGCGGACCCCTACGCGGAACTCGGCGTTCCGCTCGAGCTCTTTCGGCTCGAGAGATCCGTGACTCCACGTTCCGAGTGTCGCTCCCGAGACGACCGGGCCCTGGTACTCGAACGCTGTATTCGGGGGAGGCATCGATTCGAGTGTCTCGAGAGCCGCATACGCGAGCTGTCGTCCGTTTCGATCGGCGACCTCGACGTCGCCGACGTACCCTTCACGCGGCCCGAGCTCGCCACTCGCCCCGAGCAGGAAGACGCAGGGCGCGCCGGTCACGTCCTCGATGACTTCGCGCAAGGCGCCTGGATAATCCGGACTGATGAGCTCGTTGTCCCAGGCGAGCGTCGTCGGATGACACGCGTAGTTGACCATCGTCGCGAGCCTCGTGCCGTCGTCCGCGACCACCCGCGCGGCGAGGACCGTGTCGTCGGCCGGCGTGTCCGGATCGAATCCGCAGACCCAGCCCTCGCTCGATGGATCGAAGAAATCGCGATGCGCCGCGAGCGAGCAGTGCCCCGTAGCGTACGTGATCGTCGCGAGCGTCGTCGACGCGAAAGCCTCCTCGATGGCCTCGGCGACGAGTCGACTGAGCTCGGTCAGATACGGTGCGATCAGCTCACCGCCGGGCAACTCGGCGCGCGACGGATCCATCAGTCCGGCGGCGTGCGTGTGGGAGAACGTCACGACGAGCTCCTCACGAACGACGGACTCGACACTCTCGAGTCGCGTGATCAGCGTTTCCATCTCGGGGCGCATCAGAAGGCAGTGATCGATGGCGACAATCACACGACGAGGCGCGCCCTCCCCCGAGAGCACCATCGCGCTCGCGCGCAGGGGTCGATGCACACCGACGGAGCGATCGTGCCGTGCGGCCCCCCACATGCGGTGGTAGATTCCCACGGGCGGCGTGATATCTCGAGTCGCCAGGCCGAAGAAGCAGCGACTCTCGGCGGACTCGACTCGGCTCATTCTTCCTCCCGCAAGATGCTCTTTTCGGGATCGAGCAGCATCCAACAAACCGCGCCGAAGAAGTAGATCGCAGCGACGAGGAGCAGCGCGTGATTCCAGTCGCCCGTCCATCCGACGAGCACGGGCACAGCGATCGGCATCAGAATCGCGGCGAGATTGCCGCACATGTTCATCGTGCTGAAAACCGAAGCGACGTGCCTTCCGCCGAGATCGATCGTGATCGAGTACGCGCACGGCCCCGCGAGAGCGAAGGAGAAGGTGCTCAACGTAATCAACACGATCTCGATCCCTGAGCTCGAAACGAAGTATGCGACGACGAGAAGGGACGCACTCAGCGAGAGAAACACCGCAGCGGGAACCTGTCGACTCATGCGACGACTACCGGTGCGGCGCCAAATGAAATCGATCAGCATTCCACCTGTGGGACTCCCGATGACCACCGCAAAGAGCGGTAGGCTCGACAACCAGCCGGAGGTCGCCGTGTCCACCTCCTGTGTTCGCTTGAGAAAGGTCGGAAACCACGTCAGGAAGAAGCCGTACCCTGAGGCCCGACAGGCCTGCTGTGCGCAGATCAGCCAGAGCGTGCGACTTCGAAAGAGCGATGCCCAAGCTTGCGAGGGTCGATCGGCGACCGCGCCTTCGCGATCTGCGGGCTTCGCTCGCTCTTCCGAGGTCTCGTCCGCAGGCTTGTCGCGAAACCGAGTGTAAAACCAAAGTGCCCACAAGACTCCGGGAACGAGATAGATCACGAAAACTGTCCGCCATCCCACACCTGCTTCGAGCAGCTCGCCGGTGAGAATCGACGCGACGGCTCCACCGACCGACATCGACGCCGCGAGGCTTCCGTTCGCGACCGCTCGACGGCTCTCCGGAATCCAGTGACCGATCGAGATCACCGAGCCAGGAAAGAGCCCGGCCTGAGCGCATCCCATGACGAGTCGCGCGAGGAGGAGTGTCCATAATCCCATCGCGAGACCGAAAGACATCGTCGCGAACGACCAGATGACCGCGAAGGTCGCGAGCGCACGTCGGCTCCCCCAAATCTCGCAGAGTCGTCCACAGGGAATCTGCATAAACGCGTAGGTGATGAAGAACGCGCTCATCACCCAGCCCATCTGTGTCTCGGTGAGACTGAAGTGCTCCCGCACGTCCTCTTCGGCGACGCCGATCGCATTGCGGCTGAGATACGAGATCATCGCCGCTGCGCAGAGCATCAGGAGAACGACGATTCGACCAGGAGATGACGCGGTCGGCGAAGAGGTCATGGTGACCGGCTATCCTAACCGACGCCCGTCGCGGATTGGGCCGGCAGAGTCGGGTCTTATTCCCCCATTTGCGAAGAATCTCCCTCGGAAATCGAGGCTCCTATCGCAAGTTCGCGAGACGATCCGCAATCGTCTCGCGTCGCGCGCTTCGACGTGGTATCTCACGCGGAATGCAACTCGTCTTCCTTACCCTCAACGCCGTGGGCTTCGTCCTGCTCATGGTCGCGATGTCCTTCGGCTATGTACATCACGAGCACCACGTGCTGATCGGGATGATCGCGAATCTCTCGGCGATCTTCACCCTCTGCCTGCCACTCGCAGCGTTCGTCGGAGTCTCGAAGCTCGTCAAGGAGCACGTGGGACGTTACGACCTCGACGAAGGAATCATCGATGAGGTCAACGCGGTCTTTCGCCCTTTCTTCGGTACCGTGCTCGCCAGCGCCGGCATCTTCGTCATCGCTGCCATCCTCGGAGCGTCGCTCCTCGCCGTGCATTCGCTCGCGGTCGTCCACGGGATCGTCGCGATCCTCGGATGCTTCGGATTCATTTGGGCGAATTGGCGAATCTGGGGATTCCTCGGCGCGATCTCGAGCATCGTCGAGCGAGTCGAGGATCTGATTCCCGATCCCGACTCCGGAGATACGGTGGCTCCGACATCGGGAGAATCCCTCGCGCCACCGACACCCAAGGAAGGCTTCGTCTCGGACTCGGTCGATTGGTCGCGAAACTCGACACGTGGCCGCGCGAGGATCGCGGGAGGAGCGACGATCCTCCTCGCGTCGGGACACATCCACATCGCGATGACGCCGCTCGGCTGGGCGTGGATTCCGATCGCTCTCGTCGCGGCGTTTCTGATCGTCGTCGGCTTCTCGATCACTCGAAGCTCGACACGACCGGCGGAGGACCCGGACTCGCCAGAAGAGCGCACGCCCGCCGAATGATCGCCGTCTGCAGCCCCGCGTCTCCAGGTCGACCGAGCGGGTACCCGAAGGCGTAGGGAACTTGCAGTGTGCGCGGCGGTCCGACACGCTCGGTGATCTCCCGAGCCACGGAGACACCGACGGTCGCGATGCCGGCTTCTTCGAGCGCCGCCTCGATCAGCCCCACGGACTGATGACACATCGGTCAGACGGGTGTGCAAAACGCGACGTCGACACCGGCTCCTGCAAGACGCGCGGCGGCGTCCGGCGCGAACGCCTTGCGCAGCCGACCCGTCGAGGTCTGACTCCCCATGAAGCTCAGGGCCTCGTCGTGTAGGACCCCGGTCTCTCCCTCGGCTGCGAGCTCGTGAAAGCGATCGACGGGAAGGGCGAGGTTGTAGTCGGACTCGAGGCCGCTCACGTCGAACGCGTCGGAGCGATGCGAGATTTCGAGCGTCTCGAGGCGAGCCCGTGCACCCTCGACGTCAGGTGCGATATCGAGAACGCGAAAGGACGGATCTCCCCCGCGTACCCTTTCGTCGAACGGCTCCTGATCCGGCAGATGAAACGCAGCCGTCGTCACGAGCGCGACGCGACACTCGGGCAGCGGCTTCGTGAGCGGCGTCCAGGGAACCGGGTCGAGCCGACGAAACCGGTACGCGCGCAGGAAGACTCGGTGTTTGAGGGGTAGATCCGCGATATTGGCCATGAGAGTAGTCGGAATACGGTGATCAGCGAATCGCGTGCCGTGCCGAGCCTGTCCGAGTTCTACCGTCGGAATCTCGAGATGGGAAGTTAGAGTGTCGCAATGACGAACGAACAAGATCGATCCGAGCCGAGCCCCGAGCGCAAAACGGAGCTGATCTCCGAATCCGCGACGGCCGAAGAGCAGTACCTGCGACAGATCTTCGTACGCGACCAGATGGCCGAGTGGTCGAAGGACCCCTTCCTGCTCTCCCGAGCGGAGGGAGTGCACTACTACGACATCGACGGCAAGCGATACCTCGACGGGATCTCGGGAATCTACGTCGCGTCCGTCGGACACGGAAACCAGCGCGTCATCGACGCGGTTCGCGAGCAGCTCGACGTGCTCAGCTTCTCACCGCCGATGCACGGGACCAACCCGATCGCGGTTCAGCTGGCCAACCTTCTGGCGGATCTCGCGCCGGGCGAACTCTCCGCCGTCAAATTCCAGTGCGGTGGATCCGAGGTGACGGAAGCGGCGATCAAGCTCGCGCGCCAGTACCACAAGCTCCGAGGCAAGCCCGGAAAATTCAAGATCATCTCGCGATACCTGTCCTGGCACGGATCGACAATGGGTTCGCTCTCGGCATCGGGACTCAAGGGGCGCAAGACCGTCAACGAGCCTCTGGCACCCGGCTTTGTCCATGTGTTCCCGCCGACTTGCTACCGCTGCCCCTTCGGCAAGGAGTACCCGGGCTGCGAGATGACGTGCGCGAGCATCATCGAAGACGTGATCGAGATGGAAGATCCCGACACGGTCGCCGCGATTCTCGTCGAGCCGATCGGTCACACGGGAGGGATCATCGATCCGCCCGAAGAGTACTTGCCGATGCTTCGAGAGATCTGCGATCGCCACGACGCGCTCCTGATGTTCGACGAGATCATCACGGGCGTCGGTCGGACAGGCGAGCTGTTCGCCGCGCAGACTTTCGGCGTCGAGCCGGACGTCATCTGTGTCGGCAAGGGCCTCGGCGGCGGATACGCACCGCTTTCGGCGATGATCTGCAGCCGATCGATCGCCGACGATTTCTGGGGGCCGATCGAGAGCAACCCGGGCTTCGTCGAAGGGCACACCTTCGAAGGCAATCCGATCTCCTGCGCGGCCGGACTCGCCGTCCTTCGGGAGATCCTCGAGCGCGACTTGCTCGCCAACGCACGTGAGCGCGGCGAGCAATTGCGGCGCGGCCTCGAGGAGCTCTCCGCGCGCCACGCGGCCATCGGTGACATTCGCGGCAAGGGGCTCTTTCAAGGCATCGAGCTCGTGCAAAACCGAACAACGAAAGAACGCTTCGCCGTCGACTCGAACGCCGGCGGCGGTTTCGGTGTTCGCGTCGGCCGACACGCGCTCGAGAAGGGGCTGCTCTGTCGCTTCGATCCGCACTGGATCGCGCTCGGGCCACCGCTCGTCACGACGAGCGAGGACATCGAGGAGATTCTACGAATCCTCGACGAAAGCCTGAGCGAGGTGACCTGACGAGAAGACCGGGTTAGGATGCACCCGGCACCCACGTTCGTGCGGGGTCTCTATCCTGTCTCTTTCGGTTCGGCGCAGCCGAGCGTGATCCTGAACGCTCCGCGGCGCTCACTTCGTGAGCAGAATTCCATGCTTCGACGGTACGTTCTTGTCCTCTTCTTGATTCTCCACTCGCTCTCACCGAGTGCTCTTCGTGCGGATGAGAAGAAGCCGGTCCGACCTCGCGACTACGGTCGCTTCGAGCGCGTCGGTTCCGAGATTCGACTCTCGCGTGACGGTAAGTGGGCCGCGGTCGATGTGCGACGGGTCGACGAGGAGAGATCGTTACGTCTCCATGCTGTCGACGGATCCTCGGAGCGGTCGTTCGAGCACGCAACCTCGTCACGCTTCTCGAACGACAGCGCGTGGATCGCGTTTCGCATCACCGACCCTGAGAAGCGCCCGAACTCCGGTGAGGGTCGATCGAGCGAGAAGGCGCCGCCAAAGCCGCCGAGTCGCAAGCTCGGGCTCCTTCGTCTCGGGGAGAGCGACCCGGTGGAGATCGAACGCGTCGCGTCCTTTCGATTCAGCGACGACGGCAAGTTTCTCGCGATCGAACGAGCGAAGCCCGAGGGACGGAAAGTGTCCTCGAGTGATCTCATCGTCCGCAATCTCTCGAACGGACGCGATACGCTCTTCGGCAACGTCGCGAGCTTCTCGTGGAGCCCCGAAGGTGCGCTGATCGCGATCACGATCGAGGCAGACGGGAAGATCGGCAACGGCGTTCACGTCTTCGACGCCCGTCGAGCGACGCTTCGCGTGATCGACTCCTCGAGCTCGTCATACCACTCGGCGACTTGGCGCAAGGGCTCCTTCGACCTCGCCGTTCTTCGCGAGAACACGGACGCTGAGAAGAAGAAGCGCAAGCCCCACACGATCCTCGCGTGGCGAGACGTCCGAATGACCTCGGAGCCGAAGGTCTTTCGGTCGGGCGACTTCGACGATTTCCCGGACGACCTCCACGTCTCCCGCGCCGGAGGCCTGCAGTGGTCGGACGACGGAACGATCCTCTTTGTCGGTCTTCAAGGAGAGCTCCCCGAGGCGAGCCTCGGCCCACGAAGCACTCCCGGCGCACGACGCCGACTGAGCGACGTAACGGAAATTGAGACGGGAAAGATCTTCGACGACTCGCCTGAAGAAAAAGAGCGACCGCGATCTCTGCGGCAGACGCTTCGCGAGCCCGCTGGTGTGGACGTCTGGCACGCGAAGGACGTGCTCATCAATCCTCTCCAGCGCAAGACTGCCGATCGAGTCAAAGGACGGAGCATTCTCGCGGCGTGGCATCTCGATGAGAGCACGTGGACTCGAATCGGCTCGAGCACGGAGGAGTCGACGAGGATTCTCCACGGCCAGAAGAGTGTCGTCGCGCTCGACCCCCGCCCGTACGCACGGGAGCAAATGTTCGGACCGACGCTCCGGGACGTCTACGTCGTCGACGTCCGAAGCGGAGCCCGTCGAAAGATCCTCGAGCGCCTCAAGTTCGAGCTCGGCTCGAGTCCAGACGGACGCTACTTCCTCTACCTGAAAGGTGGGCACTTCGGCGTCTACGACATCGAGAAAAATCAGCACACGAGTCTGATGAAGTCTGTCGAAGCAGATTTCATCAACGACGAGCGCAACGTACTCACGGACGAAGCGCCACCCTACGGTGTCTCGGGATGGTCGAAAGACTCGACGCACGTGTTCCTCAACGACAAACACGACATCTGGAAGATCGCCGTCGACGCCTCCTCGGCGACTCGCGTGACGCGCGGTGCGGAAGTCCGAGTGCGTCACCGGCGCATCTCGTTCGACGCACGGGCCGAGGGTGATCGAGACATCGACGAAGCGCAGCCGATCTACGTCCAGCTCTTCGGGGAGCGCAGCAAGAAGTCCGGTCTCGGCCGCTTCAAGATCGGCGAAGGAGTGGAGAGACTCGTCTGGGCCGACAAGCGCTTCAGCGCG
>CAYZGY010000146.1:4274-12555 GCA_964478085.1 uncultured Planctomycetia bacterium | reverse complement strand
AACCCCAGAACGAAAACCCGTGCTTCGGCACCTCCCGCGTCGTCCGCGCGCTCCGGGAGGCGACAAGCCACGGCGTCGAAAAAACGGAGACGCTCGTCCACCGCGCCGTCAGCTGGCTGGTCGAAGCGCAAAACGACGACGGTGGCTGGGGCGGCACACGCGGGCTTCCCTCGACCATCGAGGAGACCTCCCTCGCCATCGACGCACTCATCGGAAGAGCGGACGCAAAGCTCGCGATCGGCCGCGGACGAGAGTGGCTCCAGTCGGCCCTGCCCGATCATGGCGTGCCGAGAGCGTCACCGATAGGGTTCTACTTCGCGAATCTCTGGTACTACGAACAGCTGTACCCGCTGATTTTCGCGGTCTCTGCGGCTCGTTCAGACGCTATCGACAGTTGAGCGAATCCCCCGTCGGGTCCACTCCCGTGTTCGGGAACGGCGCCGGCGGCTCGTCCCCGCCCGCAAAGAGGTGGAGCAGCCCGTAGACGACATCGGAGACGTCGTTGGCGCCGTCGTCGTTCGTATCGAGGCGATCGAGGCAGCCGGGGCTCGCGCCGCCCAGGAACAGGTAGTTGGCGCCGACGACCATGTCGGTCATGTCGAGGTCGCCGTCGGAGTCGACATCGCCGCGGATGAACTCGACCGGCGGAACGGCAAACGGAATCGCGCCCATGTCCGATCCTTTGAGCCCCGTTCCGATGCACGGGGACGTCGGGCGCAGCGCGAAGTCCCCGAGGAGAACGTCGATGAACTGCGGATCGACGGAGATATTCCCTTCACCGGGGAAAACGCCCTGCGAGATGTTCGAGTGCGTGAAGCTGACGGTCGAAAGCTCGTCGAGCTTCACGTCGAAGGCGTTGTTCCAGATGATCATGCTGTGGAGAGTGGCGTGGCCACCGTCGGGCGCATCGTCCTTCGCGAAAAGGTTGACGCCCTCTTGGTTCCCGACGAGCGTATTGTGGTCGCCTTCCTCGATCGTCACGCCGCTCTTGAGCGCCATGGCCGTGCCGCAGTTGTAAATCAAGTTGCCCGTCGCGATCGGTGGGCCGAAGGGGCCGTTGTCCTCGAGGGAGAGCGCCTTGTCCTGGATGTTGACGAAGACATTGTCGCGAATGATCACGGTCGTGTCACCGAGGTCGATGCCGTCGTCGGATCCGTTAATGAAGGTGCAGCGCTCGATGCGGTTGATTTCGGCGCCGTTGAGATCGAAGTCGATCGCGTCTTTATCACCGACCATGTTCTTGAAGAACGAGTCGAGGATGATGACGATCGAGCGAGTGCCGTGAACACCCTCGTGGATGTCCTCGAAGTGGCAGTCGCGCACCTCGAGGCGTGAGTCCGTCCCGTCGATCGCATTCGCGGTGATGAGTCGGAACTCGCAGTGGTCGATCAGAACCTTGGCGTCCTCCTGGGCGACGTGGCCTGCGTAGCCGGCCGGTGTGTCGCCGAACTCGAACTCGCAGTAGCGGAGGATGTGCGTCGGATCTTGCGCCGCGACGCCCGTCCCGTCCATCGCGATGCCACCCCAACGCGCGCCGCAGCCCGAAGCGCGAAAGAGGATCGGGTCCCCCTCCGTGCCGATGGCGGAAATCACGCCGCGCACGATGATCGAAACGCCGCCGTTTGCGAAGACGATCGTTCCGGGCTCGATCGCCAGCGTGACACCCGGGAGCACGTTGACGTTGTCACGCATCAAGTACGGCCCGTCGGCCGCCGTCCAGGTCGAGTCCTCCGTGAGATCGCCTTCGACGACTGTCAGCCCGCTGTCGATTCGGTGGACCGTGATCTCGAAGCGTTCGAACGCGGCACCGAAGACGTCTAAGCTCTCGACGACGATCGTGTTCTCGCCCGGGCTCAGACTGGCCGAGATGCTCCATTCCGCGGTCACGGGATCGTAGCTCGCCTCGACACCATCGACCTCGACCCGCCGCGTATCACAGGCGTTGGCCTTTCCGACGAGACCGATCGTGTCGGACGACGAGAAAAGAACGCGCCCGCAACCGATGCCGGCCGTTGTCGTGTCGCCGCGACGCAATTCCGGAATCAGAGAAAAGTCGCTCGAGCCGATCGTCCCGTTGACGCCCTGGATCGCCAAGACGTTCGTGCCGTCGACGAGCGCGTCGAGAAACTCGGAAACGTCGATCGACTCGGGGTTGCCAGCCTCGTGACTCTCGTCGCCGTCAGCGTCGAACGGAATGAATGTACCCGGAGCCCCCAGATTTCGACGGGCGATCTCCGTCCCGTTGAGGAAGGCGACAAACGCGTCGTCGTAGTCGATCGACAGCTCGAGCCCGAGCTCACCAGCAGGATTCTCGACCTCGAACTCCTTGCGGATGTAGAGCGACGTGTAGGAATCCTCCATATCGACGATCTGCGTCCGATCGTCGCCGTCCCCGTAACCGAAGCCCGAGGGCCCCGTCTCCCAGAGAGCGTCGTCGAAACCGATCTCGGTCCAGCTCGTGTCGCCGTCCGAGGGCTCGGACGTACCGCGGAAGTAGCTCCACACGTCCCCCTCCGCGATGAACGGCGTTCCCGAGATGTCGCCGGATCCGCCCGAGAGACGCATCGGGATGTTCTCATCGTAGAAGCCGATGCGAGCGGTGATGAAGCGGTCGATTCCGTCGATCGTCCCGAAACTGTAGATGAAATCGATGAGGCGAAACGCCTGGCGGGTTTCGAGTCGGGAGAAGACGCCGAAGCGGAGATTCATCAAGTTGCAGTAGTAGAGCGGCGCGAAGCGCGGATGCTCGAGAAAGCGGCGCACCGCGACGATCGTCGGACGGAACAGCCGCTCGTTATCCTCGTCGTAGCTCTCCTCGATATCCCACGGAAGCAGGATGAACTTCCCGGCGTTCGCACGATTCGAGGACTCGGGCACACGGTAGAGGAAGTAATCCTCTCCCGAACGGTTCTGGATGCCGCCGTCCTCATTCGCGATCGCCGACTGGATCGCGAAGAAGCGAGCCCACTGCCAGACGTCGATGAGCGTCTCGATCTTGTCCGCGAACTCCTCGTCCGACGTCTCGAGAGAGTCGAAAGCTCGCGTCAGCTCGATGATGTCGCTGAAGTCGTCCTCTTCGTCGTTCGAGCGCTTGTCGTAGACGGGCCGGTAGGATTCGGGATCGTCGCCGAGGAAGGTCAGATCGCCTTCGGGGCTACCGCCACCCGGCTCGAGCGCTCGATACAGGTTGCCGCCGTCGCTCGCGCGACCGAGCGTTCTCTCGAGGAAGACTCCGTCGATGCGCTCCTTGCGCACGTAACGTGACTCGGTCTCGCCTTGAAACGTCAGGTTGATCGTATGGACGATCGGAGCGACCGCGCCGGCGCGTTGGAAGAGGTCCGCCGCGAGGATCTCGTGATCGATGCCCGACGAGTTGAGGTTGATCGCCTCGACGCCCTCGAAGCGACGCTCGGGCGGGAACTCCACGCGGTACGGACTCGGATTGTTGTCGCGCGTCGCGCTGCCACGATATCGAAGCCCTGCGAGATGCCGCACGATGGTCTTGTTCGTGTTTGTCCGCGCGATGAAGGTCGCGTAGAGGAGCTGATTGCTGTCGATATCGCGTGTCTCGAGCTCGGCCTGATCGGCCGCGGACATGACGATGTAGTAGTCGGGTGAAGGATTCGCCAGGGGGTTGTCGTCAATGACACGGTAGAGGTAGAACGGCCCGACGAATCCGTCGTAAGGAGCCACGGCCGGAGCGCGTGGAACGGTGGTCGTCGCGCCGCCCTGCCGAACGGCCTCGATCTGGAACGAGATGGTCGAGTCGTTCGCCTGCGCCGGAATCGTTCCCGTGAACCTGCCGTCGCCTGCACGCTCGTCCCCTCCGGTGCCGTCGTCGACGAGATCGACACTGCCCGACGCCCCTCCGCCATCGACCTGCCAGAGGATACGTGCGCTCGCGAGCGTCCCGTTCGTCGAGACGCGCGCGGTCACCGTGACGGGATCGACCGACGACGGCACAGCCGGAAAGTGGTCGATCGCACCGACGACCGGTGCGGCGCCCGCGTCGAACGCGCTGTTTTGAGCTCCGGGCGTTCCGCCTTCGGCCGCCGACGAAGACCACGCGCCGCCGAGGCGGTTCTCGAGATCGTGATGGACAAGCTCGATCGTCTTGCCGTTGCCATCCGCATCGACGGACCAATCGGTTCCGACGAAGTTCGCATCGTCGATGCCGTCGGGAATCGGATCTCCGACCTCGTCCGTTCCGCCGATCTCGTCGTTGCGAGGCTTGCCGTCGCCGTAGTTCACGTGATCGACGAGGTTGCCGCGCTCGTCGCGCAGGTTGACCGTGTCGGAGTTGTGCGAGAGGTCGCGAGACCAGTCTCCGACCACGATGGCCGGATCGACACCCGGATTCGCCGCGAGGAAGTCATCTCGCGACGACGCGACGACGAGGTAGCCGCCGGCCGCGATGCTCGTTCCGTCAACGAAGTCGAACGCGACGCCCTTGGTCAGGCTCCAATCATCGAGGCTGACGGCGTCTCCTCCGCGGTTGTAGATCTCGATCCACTGGAGCACGTCCGAACAATTGCGCGGGCAAGTCTCCGACGGCGGAACGAAGATCGGGTGGAAGAAGATCTCGTTGACGACGAGATCACCCCTGACCGAGAGCTCGTTCTCGGCGTTCGCGGTCGGGTTGACGAGAACGAATCCGTCGTCGTCGCCGTCCGGGAAACGACCGAAGCTGTAGCCGAGCTCTTCGACCGGAGCCGCGGGATCGCCCGCCGTGCCCGGACGCGGATTGATTCCGTCGATCCACGTCGTGCCATCGGCAGCGAGGAGCGCGTATCGAGTCCCGCGCAACGCGATGTCGAAACCGAGCGTGCTGTCACCGAAGGTGGCACGTTGCCCGACCGAGATGACGTTGTCTCCCGGAATCGTGAAGGAGTTGCCGACCGAGTCGACGATGCGCATGCCCCCGAAGACCTCCGGGTCCCCCGCGCGTTTGTAGATCTCGATCCAGCCGTTGTCGTTCGTCTCGGTGGGCTTGACCTCGTTGATGACGATGTCACCGAGGTCGTCCTCGGGAGGCTCTGGCGGCGCGGTCGGCACGCTGATAAGGCGAGGGATGAAGCTGGCGTCGGAGCTGTCGATGTCCTGATTGTGAAGCTGCACGGCGAGCACATTCTCGCCGAGCTCGAAGGCGCCGACAGGAATCGTGAACGACTCCGCGCCGTCGGCCTCGTGCGAGCCGTCGGCTTCCGCATCGTTGGCGAAAACGTCCCCTGGGCTGCCCAAGTTCTCACGCGCGATTTCCTGCCCGTTGAGGAACGCGGCGAAACCGTCATCGTAGTCGACCTCGAGCACCACTCGGCCGAGCGCGTCGAGGTCCTCCTGGCTCAGCGTGAAGGACTTGCGCGCGAGGAACGAGAGATAGTTCCCCCGCATGTCGTCGAGGATCGTCGCGTCGTCGTCGTCGTCGTAGCCGATGCCCGTCTGCCCGGCGTCCCAGGCCGAGTCGTCGAAGTCGGGCTCATGCCAGTTTTCGGGAAACGCGACGTCGCCTTTGAAGTAACGCCAGGTCTCGTTCTCGTCGATGATGATCGTCTCGAGGATCGGAGCGGGTCCCGACTGCTCGACGACCGAGTTCGGAGCACCTGGAGTTCCTCCGAGTGGAACACTCGCTTGCCAATTGCTCGACACGTAGGTCTGCGTGAACGCGTTCTTGAGCTCTAGCGAGGGGCCGAGACCGTCACACTGGGAAGGCCAGATTCCGCCATCACCGTAAGAGATCTTGTGGATGATCTCTCCCCGCGCGCTGTAGAGAGCAACGATCTCGCCGGCGTTGTCGAGGCTTCCGACGTAGTCGCCGAAAACGATGTCGGGATCGAGCCGGTAGCGCGCGACGGTGACGGCCTTGTCGGGGCTGCAGACGAAGTAGCCTTTCGGAGGCAATCTCGTGCCAGGTGGAAAGACGAGCTGAACACCTTCACCGATGGCCCAGCCGGAGAGATCGACCGTGATGCCGCCGCGATTGTAGATCTCGAGGAACTCGCCGCCACGATCTCCCTGGAGCGGATGATAGTGGATCTCGTTGATCAAGACGTCGTAGTCGCTTGCGCGGAGCGAGGAGAACGAACCGAGACACGCGAGCAGCAGACAGACGTTGCACGATGACGAGAACCGAGCTCGTCGAGTGACGCGTTGAGACATGAGACCTTTGCGGCGTTCGTTGGCTGGACCGATCGGCGCGGCAGACCACGACCCGACCGGCAGTGATGAAGACGCAGGGGATCAACAACGAATCCACGCGTCAGCATCGGCCATCGAAGCGAGCGCCGCGACGTTCACTCCGCGGACGCATTCTCCGGGAACCTCTCGTCCGCGAAACGTGAAGATCGAGTATAGCTTTGCCAAAAATTTCCCGCACCAAAAGAAGCGGTGCGAATCGACGAAAACGACCTGAGATCGGTCTAATTCACGCGCTCTGCAAATTCTACGAGTGGCGTCAAGCTCCGAGCCCGGTCACCCAGACGAGCAGACCGATGACGCCGAAGACGCCGATCCAACTGAGGATGAATCCCACAATGTCGGCCGTCGTCGGCTTCTGAATCTCGAGCTCCGTCCCCGGGAACATCTTCTTGTCGTCGAAGCGGCTCGGGTCCTTGTACGACTTCTCGAGCTCGAGGCGGTCAGCCTCTGGATCGGGCTCCGTCGGCGTCTTCATCTTGACGTAGAAGCGGTCGAGCGCTTCTGGATCGCCGCGTCGCGTCACGAGACAAAGGAGGAACATGACGATGAACGGAGTGATGATGCGCGGTGGCAAGCGCAAGGACTCCATCGCAGGATTGGACAACGACCGGAGGTCGATTCCCATGAGGTCGTAAAGCAGGAAGTCGAGCTTGAAGAATCCCTGCCCGACGAGACGGACTTCGTCTGCGTATCGTTCGACGACCGTCTCCGTGCCGTTGTCGTCGACGACTCGACTCACCACGATTCGCGTGCTCGGGCTCCCCTCGGCGATCTTCGGATCACCCGAGAAGTATACTGACTTGCCACCGGTCTTCGTCGGGGCCGGCCGGAATAGCTCACCGAGGGTGAGAGCCTTCGGCTCGGCCTCGGTCTTCTCCTCACCGGCTCGCCATTTGTCGATTTCGATCTGCCGACGAGCGACGTCAGCGGGAGAAGCCGCTCGCGTCGTCGTCACGGTGACGAAGTCGGTCGTTACCGTGAACCGCTCATTCGTCGCAAGGTCGGGCAGGACACTCGGGAGCGCCATCGGAAGCACGTAAAAGACGACCACGGCAAAGGAGACCGTCAGCCAGGCCGCCGCCTTCGTCGCCCGACGCCAGAACATCCCGAACCAGAACGGCGCCGCGAATACGGCCGGGATTTCCCAGGCAGCCTTGAGCTGCTGGAAGACGTCGTACTGCAACAGCGAGAAGGTCACGGCTCCTGCGATGATCAAGAACGCGACGATACGGCCGACGAGAAGGTACTGCTTCTCCGTCCCGTTCGGATTGATGTACGCCGCGTATCCGTTCCGAACGACGAGCGCCGAGCCGACGAGCATGTAGCAGTCGGCCGAGGACATCAGCGCCGCGAGCAGACACGCGAGCATCAGCCCGACGAGCCCGATATTGAGCGGCCCGAGAATCTGGATGGCCGCGTGCCCCCAAACCTGATCGGGATCCTGCCCGATCTCCGGATTGACGGAGAGAAGCGCGAGCATGATCACGCCCGTCAGCGCCCAACCGACGGTGCAGAACCGCTTGAGGAAGTTTCCGACGACGAGACCGACGCGCGCCGAGTTCTCCGACTTCGCCGACCCTCCGCCCGTCGCGATGAAGTGCGGCTGGACGACGATGCCGACGAGGTTGATCAGGAAGATGCAAAATACGTAGTAAAACGGGAACTGACCGCCCGTGAGCTCGAAGAAGGCCTGCGGCACCTGCTCGTGCATGTGGCGAAAGCCGTCCATCGTCCCCTCGATTCGCGAATCGCCGAAGTTCTCGACGAGGAGATCGAGCCCGAAGGGAATCAGGAGCACCGAGAGGAGGATGATGAAGACGCCCTGGATCAGATCCGTCCAGTACGCGGCCTTGAGCCCGCCGAGCACGCCGTAGAGGATCACGACGAAACCGATGAGCGGCACGAGCCACTGCTCCGGATTCGAGCCGGCGAACTCCTCACCGAGGAGAGGCTCGCAGACCTTGCCGACCGCCGAGAACGCGACCGACAGGTAGAGCATGTAAAACGTGATCCCGAAGAACGCGTAGGCGGCGCCCAGCGACTTCGACTGGTAGCGCTCGACGAACCAGTCGCCCGTCGTGAGGTG
>CAYZGY010000146.1:0-4264 GCA_964478085.1 uncultured Planctomycetia bacterium | reverse complement strand
CGTCACGAGCAGCCAGAAAAGCACCGACCAGATGCCCGCGAAGCCGCTCTTGTAGGTATTGCGACCGACGACGACCGGATCGTTCGCTCCCGTCCCCGCCCCGAAGGCCGCGAAGGTCTGGAAGAGCTTGCCGAACGCGCGCCCGCCGAGGAAGAAGTCCTCCTGCTTCTTGACGCGCCACATGCAGATGAACCCGATGCCACCCATCACCAGGAAGTAGAGGAGGAGAACGATCCAGTCGATGGTTTGCATCGTTATGAGCTTTCGAAGAGTCGCGCTTCAGGGGTTCGCGTGCGGCGTTCGTTCCGCTCGCGGGAGCAGACAGACCCGAACTACCGTTTTCGCCTCTCGCCCCCCCACAAGTCAAGTCCACCCGGTTGTCGATCGCGAAGGTCCACGTTAAACTCCCCCGCATGGCACGCATCAACGACCACTACCTCAAGCTCCAAGCTGGCTATCTCTTCCCCGAAATCGGCCGCCGCGTTCGCGCCTTTTCGGAGGCCCGTGCCGGCTCTCCCTTGGCCGACGCACCGCTCATTCGCCTCGGCATCGGCGACGTCACGCGCCCCCTGCCCCCGGCGGTCGTCGAGGCGCTGCACGAAGCGGTCGACGACATGGCCGATGTCGGCACGTTCAAGGGCTACGGCCCCGAACAGGGCTACGACTTCCTGCGTGAAGCGATCGCCGAGAACGACTTCCAGGCTCGCGGCGTGAACGTCTCGGCGGACGAGGTCTTCGTCTCGGACGGCGCCAAGTGTGACAGCGGGAACCTTCAGGAGATCTTCGCCGCCGACTCGAAGGTCGCCGTCGCCGATCCCGTCTACCCCGTCTACGTCGACACGAACGTCATGGCGGGCCGCAGCGGCCCCGCGGATGCCGAAGGACGCTACGAGGGATTCGTCTACATGCCGTGCCTCGAGGAGAACGGCTTCCAGCCGCAGATCCCCTCGGAGCCCGTCGATCTCGTCTACCTCTGTTCGCCGAACAACCCGACCGGCACGGTGATGACGAAGGAGGACATGGCCGCGTGGGTCGCCTGGGCGAAAGAGGTTGGCGCGGTGATCCTCTTCGACGCCGCCTACGAGGCCTTCATCACCGACCCCGATCTGCCCCGCTCGATCTACGAGGGCTAAGGAGCGCGCGACTGCGCGATAGAGTTCCTCAGCTACTCGAAGACCGCCGGCTTCACGGGAACGCGCTGCGCGTTCATCGTCGTCCCGAAGGAGCTGACGGGAAAGGACGCGAACGGCAACGACGTCGCGCTCCACGGCCTCTGGAATCGCCGCCACTCGACCAAGTTCAACGGCGCGTCGTACCCGATTCAGCGGGGCGCCGCCGCCGTCTACACGGACGAAGGCAAAGCGCAGGTACGCGAGCTCGTCGACTTCTACATGGAGAACGCGCGCATCATTCGCGAAGGTCTCCGCGAGGCCGGCTACACGGTTTTCGGCGGCGTCCACTCGCCGTACAGCTGGCTCAAGACGCCGGAAGGCACGAGCAGCTGGGGCTTCTTCGACAAGCTCTTAGGAGACGCGCACGTCGTCGGCACTCCGGGTTCCGGTTTCGGTCCGAGCGGCGAGGGCTACTTCCGCCTGAGCGCGTTCGGTGAACGGGATCAGGTCGAGGAGGCGATTCGCAGGATTCAGGCGAAACTGCCGAACGCGTAGTCGATCGGCTCTTCGATCAAATCCGCCGACGCTGCACCGGAATCTTCGGGTCCGGGCGCTCGAGCCGGCTGCCGATGTCCCAGGCGACGAGCCATCGCGGCTTGCCGACCTGTGCGAAGCCCATCTTCTGCAGGCGCTTCTCCATGTCGGGCATGTGCGCGGCGCCGTAGAAGATCCCGAGCTTCTTGCGTCCCTTCTTCATTTCCTTCTCAAGCACCTGGATCGCTACCTTGTTGCGCTCGGAGACGATGACCGAGCCGTCGTCGCCTTCGATGCCCGCGAGCATGCCCTCCATGTCGGAGAGCTGCTTGCCGAAGAGGTACTTGAGGGATCGCGAGGAGTCCTTGCTCGTCAGCGCGCGGATGAGCTCGAAGACGGAGGGCTGCGTGCTCTTTCCTTCTCTCTGTCGCTTCATCTCGTGCTTCATCGACTTGAACATCATCGAGAGCAGGCTCTCGCCCTTCTTCTTCTGCGTCTCGAAGAAGGTCTTCGGGTCCATGTCGGCATGGACGAAGTTCTTTCGCGTGTAGTCGATGCCGTCGAGCTGGAACTCGAGCGCGAGCGTGTCCTTGAGGAAGCGCTGGAACATGCTGAGCATGCTCGTGCCGCGCTCTCCTGGAGCGGGTGACGTGTCCTTGTCCTTGATCATCTCGTAGAGGAGCGAGTCGTACTGCGCGAAGTCCTTCTGGAGGTCGCGATAGTACGACTTGTCGCCGATGTGCACCGCGGAGATCAACGCGACCTCGACGCCGTCCGCGTTCTTGTAGTGGACGATCGAGGTGTCGAGGCGACCGCGGTCCCGACCCTCGTCGATGAAGCGGAGGAACTTGGAGTCCTTCGAGGCCTTATCCGTCGCGTGGAGCGTCGGGGCCGTCGAAAGAGCGATGGTCGTCGTTGTCAGCAGGCAGTTGAGAAAGGCGTGAATCCGCATCGCCGTCAGGTCGTCCTAAGTTCTCGGAATTCGGGCGGACCAGGTCTTCCTTGTTCGTCGGATAGAGGCCTGAAGAATTCCCGCCCGATTCGGGGATTCTACCCCCGGCGCTGGGCGGACGGTAAGAAACCGCGAAAATTCGGCGTTTTCAGCCGCTCATCGCGACGATTCCATCCCCTTCGCGCGCTTGATCGACACCGGCGATCTCGGTAGCCTGTACGTTCCGAATAAGTTGCCCCCAAGGCAGAACTACACGCTTCCAGACGGAATAACAGCAGAGGGAGGAGACTCTACCGTGAGCGCTCAGAAAAAATCGTCGGTGTCCCGACGCCGATTTGTCCAAGGCGCAGCCGCCGGAACGGCTCTCGCTGGCTTCGGAATCGGATCGTCGGCCGCTGCCGCGGCCAAGGAGTTCAAGGTCGGACTCATCGGTTGCGGCGGTCGTGGAACCGGCGCGGCGAACAACGCTCGCGAGGCTGCCTCGAAGCGTGGTGACAAGTTGACCGTCGTCGCGGTCGCGGACGCCTTCAAGGATCGCGCCGAGCGTGCGCGTCGCCAGAACAAGGTCGACGCGAAGAACGCGTTCATCGGCTTCGACGCCTACAAGAAGCTTCTCGAGCTCGACCTCGACTACGTCATCCTCGCGACGCCTCCGCACTTCCGCCCCGAGCAGTTCGAGGCGACGATCAACACGGGCAAGCACGTCTTCACCGAGAAGCCCGTCGCCGTCGATGCTCCCGGCATCCGCCGCTTCCTCGCGGCCGGCAAGAAGGCCCAGGAGAAGGGTCTCAGCGTCGCTGCCGGAACGCAGCGTCGTCACCAGAAGCAGTACGTCGAGTGCCAGAAGCGCGTCGCCGACGGCGCCATCGGCCAGATCATCAACGGCCGTTGCTACTGGAACATGGGCGGCCTCTGGAGTCGCGAGCGCGACGCCAAGTGGTCGGACATCGAATGGCAGGTCCGCAACTGGCTCTACTTCACGTGGGCCTCGGGCGATCACATCGTCGAGCAGCACGTCCACAACCTCGACGTGACGAACTGGTTCATCGGACGCACCCCGAAGGCCGCACGCGGCATGGGCGGTCGCCAAGTTCGTACGGGCAAGGACAAGTACGGAAACATCTTCGACCACTTCGCGACCGAGCTGATCTACGACAACCCTCAAGGCACGGGTTACCCCGACATTCGCGTCACGAGCATGTGTCGCCAGATCGCGGGTTGCTGGAACGACGTCTCGGAGTTCATGGTCGGAACGAAGGGAAGCACCGACTGCCGCAGCAACATCTACGGCCCGAACCAGTGGAAGTGGGCCGGCAAGCAGATCAATCCCTACGTCCAGGAGCACATGAATCTCCAGGACAGTATCGTCGGCGGAAAGGGTGCTCTCAACGAGGCCGAGAACGTCGCCAACTCGACCTTCACCGCGATCCTCGCGCGTACCTCCTGCTACACGGGTAAGCACATCTCTTGGGATCAGGCCCTCAAGAGCAACGAGGTCTGGGGACCGGTTGCGCCCGACGGCGCCAAGATCTACGGCGCCGGCGAGTTCGACCTCTCGACGAAGGCCAAGATTCCGGCCGTTCCACAGGTCGGAAAGCCGATGTAATTCCGCCTTCCGGCGTTCGGGCTCGCGTGAGCTCGAGCGTGTGAAGAGAAAGGCCCCGCC
>CAYZGY010000145.1:2367-12556 GCA_964478085.1 uncultured Planctomycetia bacterium | reverse complement strand
CGCCTCCTTGTCCGCGACCTTCGCCGACTGCGCACCCTGCGCGAGCTTGCGCCAACGTGCGACCTCGGCCTCGAGCTCGTCGATGCGGTCGCTGAACTTGATGCTCTGACGTTCCGCACGAAGCGTCCGCGCCTCGAGCATCTTGCGTTCGGGATCCGCTTGGTCCGCCGCTCCCGAATCCACGTTCGAGGGGGACGACTGAATGTTGCGAACGACGAGGTAGACCGTCGGCACCCCGAGGACCAGGATCAGAATCGCACCGAGTCGTGACATGTTGGCCTCCCAGGTCGAATTGTAGCCTCCCGGCCGATGCGATCACGCTTCTTCGGCGCTGATTTTCGCTCGGAAAGACCTGGTTCGGCAGATGTCAGAAGATCTCAGACGAGACGACCGCCCGAGAAGAGTAGCGCCGCGGCCCCGGCAGCGCCGGCGGTCGAGCCCAGCTCCGAAGGCACGATCTTGAGCGGTTCGCCCGCGGCCGGGGCGATGTACTGGAGGATCCCATCCTGAAGCCGCGGACCGAAGTGACGGTACGCCCCCGCGACGGACCCGCCGAGCGCGATCACCGCGGGATCGAGCAGAGCCGCGAAGACGCCGAGACCGAGCGCCGCTTGATCGGCGAAGGCATCGAACACGCGCAGGGCGCGCTCGTCCCCCTGATCCGCGAGCTCGGTGATCTTCTTGCCATCGAGCTCCTCGCCGTGCATCTCGCGCCAGAGACGCTCGAGCCCCGTTCCCGAGACCGCGTCGTCGTAGTTGCGATCACCGACCATCGCGAGAAATACCTCGCCCGCACTCGCGCGCGGTCCTTCGACGATCTTCCCGTTGATGACGATGCCGACGCCACAACCCGTCCCCAGCGTCACGCCGAGAACGATATTGTGCTCGCGCCCCATCCCGTACGTCGCGACGGCGAGCGCGAAGCAGTTCCCGTCGTTGCTGATCTCGACACGGGTGTCGAAGCGCTTTCTGACGGCGTCACAGATCGCGAAGTCCCTCAAGTTCGGAAGATTCGGCGTATCGAGAATCTTCCCGGCCATCGGGTCGAGCGGACCCGGCGAGCCGATGCCGATGCCGACGACGTCGTCGATACCGATCGAGGCGCTCTCGAGCGCTTCGTCGACGCAGCGAAACAGGCTGTCGAGCGTCGCGTCCGCGGATTCGTCCGCACGCGAGGGATGGCGAATCTCTTCGCCGCGCAGTACGCCGTCACGATCGAAGACGCCCGCGGCCACCTTCGTACCACCGAGATCGATGCCGACGGCGAACTCTTCGCCCGTCGATTCTTTCTTCACCATGTCGCGCTCCCAGCTCCTACTACGAAGACGTAGTCTACCCGCCCGTGAGGAACGTGACGACGAAGAGGAAGAAAATAAAGGACGCGGAAACGTCCACGGTGATCGTGACGAAGGGTCCCGACGCGATCGCGGGGTCGATCTTGTTCGTCAATCGACAACCGACGGGCACGAGCGCGCCGATGACGCCCGCCCAGGTGACCGAAGCGCAGAGCCCGGCCGCGACGACGAGGATCTCGTTGACGCCGATGTCGCCAAAGTTGTCGTCGAATGGAAATACTGCGAGGACGAGGCCGACGAACGTCGCCATGATGCAGCCGATCATGCAGCCGATCAGCACCTCCTGAAACACCGCCCGTAAGAGTCGACCACGACCGATCTCACCCGTAGCGAACGCGCGGACGAAGACCGTCGACGTGACGACCGCGACATTGCCCGAAAGCCCGCTGATCAAGTGCAAGATCGGCAGCATCATGATCAGAAGCATATTGGCGTCGTCGGCTCCGTCCTCGATCGCCCCCTTGAACGACTCGAGGACGTAGAGCACGAGGAACGCGCCGGTCATCGTGACCAGCAAGAACGGCAGGCGCTTCCTGACACCGACCAAGATCGGCTCGAAGTACGGGTGAATCGACGTCGTACCCGCAAGACGGAAGATATCTTCGGAGTGCTCGTCCTGAACGGCGTCGAGGACGTCGTCGGGCGTGACGATTCCGCGGATGTGATCCTCGTCGTCAACGACGGGAATCACGGGAATGTTGTACTTGTCCGCGACGGAGACGACGTCCTCTCGGTCGGCGTCGAGCGTGACGACACGAACGTCGGACTCCATGTACGAATCGACGGGCGATTCCGGTCGTGCTCGCAAGAGGTCTCGAATCGAGACGACTCCCTCGAGCTTTCCACCCGCATCGACGACGTAGATGTAGTTGATGACCTCCGCCTCGATGTTCCCTTGGATCGTCGCGAGCGCCTCCCCGCTCGATGCCGTGATCGACACCGTGAGGAAGTCGGGGGTCATCATTCCGCCCGCGGTCTCGGGGTCATACTGACGGAGCTCGCGAACCTCCTCGGCCTCCTCGGTCTCGAGGTCGGCGATGAGGCTCTCTTGCTCGGACTCGGGACGCTCCTCGATGAGGTCGACGACCTCGTCGACGGGCATCTCGCCGAGGATCTCGCGGCGCTCGGTCTCGCTCAAGCAATCGAAGACGTCGGTCCGCGACCCGGGATCGGTCTCGTCGAGAACGATCGCCTGGTCTTCGCGCGTCAGAATCGCCTGGAAGATGAGGAGCTTCTCATCCGGCTCGAAGTCGTCGAGCACGGCGGCGACGTCCTCGGGAGCGACCTTTCCGACACAAGCCCGGAGCTTGGAGCGCTCGGGATCGTCGATGAGGAGAATCGAGACGATCGTCTCACGGAGCGCGGCGGCTCGATCGTCGGGAGAGTGGCCTTGAGCCGACATGTCGCTCTCCCATCTGCTCGAGGCGGGTTCGAGCGGCGACGTCGCCGCGAAAAGCTCTTTCTTGTCGCAGCCCCTCGTCTTGAGTCAAGCGAATTCCACAAGCCCCTACGCGATCCCGAGATATGAATCTCCCTGGAGAGAAATCAGGGGCTTTCGGGAATCACTGCCAGACGCTAATCTACGCTGCGACGTCGAATTCGCAAGTCGGTCCGACGTGATTATCACAGGATGGACCCGATCCCCATGAGCGACGCGAAGAATCCCCCCGCCCCCGAGCTGCGATTTCTCCCGACGGAGATTCCCGATGTCATCGTCGTCGAGCCGGCGGTTTACCAAGACACGCGGGGCTTCTTCCTCGAGACGTTCCATGTCGAGAAGTACCGCCAGGGCGGCATCGACGCGACGTTCGTGCAGGACAATCACTCGCTCTCGGCACGCGATACGCTTCGTGGGCTCCACGCGCAGCGACGGCGTCCGCAAGGGAAGCTCGTGCGCGTCATCGAAGGCTCGATCCTCGATGTCGCCGTCGACATCCGCCCCGGCTCGCCGACCTTCGGCTCTTGGGTTTCGGTCGAGCTCTCGGCCGAGAGCTTCCGTCAGATCTGGGTGCCGCCGAACTTCCTCCACGGCTTCTGCGTCACGAGCGAACGCGCGCAGGTCGAGTACAAGGTGACCGATTTCTGGGATCCGAGTGACGAGATCAGCGTCGCGTGGAATGATCCCGAGCTCGCGATCGACTGGCCGTGCGACTCGCCGCTCCTCTCGGCGAAGGACGAGGGCGGCACGTCGTTCCGTGAGCTCGCGTCGGAGCTCGAAGCATGAAGATCCTCGTCACGGGTGGAAGCGGTCAGCTCGCGCGAACGATCGTCGACGTCCTCGGGGCGGACGAAGAGTTCTCAATCGTCGCTCTGAGTCGAGACGACTGCGACATCGTCGATCGTGCTGCCGTCGAAGGCGCACTGCGCGAGCACTCGCCCGACGCCGTCGTCAACGCCGCGGCGTACACGAATGTCGATGCCGCCGAGACCGACGAAGAGGCTGCGAGACGCATCAACGCTCACGGCGCCGAAAACGTCGCTCGCGCGAGTGCCGACCTCGATCTACCGATCGTCCATATCTCGACCGACTACGTCTTCGATGGCACACAATCGACGCCCTATCGCGAATCGGACGCGACCGGCCCGCGCTCGGCGTACGGCCGCACGAAGCTCGAAGGCGAAAATCTGGTACGCGAGGCCAACCCGAAGCACTTCGTCATTCGCACCGCTTGGCTCTACTCGACGCACGGTCAGAACTTCCCGAAGACGATGCTCGCCCTGAGCGAAAAGCACGAAGAGCTCCGCGTCGTCGACGATCAGCGCGGCTCACCCACCTACGCAGCCGATCTCGCCTCGGCGATCGGAGTTCTCCTCCGAACGAACGACTGGGGAATCTGCCACATCGCCGGCTCGGGCGCAGCGACCTGGTACGAGCTCACGAAGAAGCTATTCGAGCTCCGAGACGTATCGACGCCCGTCCACCCCGTCACCACCGACGAGTTCCCACGTCCGGCACCACGTCCGGCCAATTCCGTCCTCGTCAGCGAGAGAGCGAACGCGATCATTCTGCCGCCTTGGGAAGAAGGGCTCGCGGATTTTGCGGCGGCGCTGGAGTGAGGTCGGATGTCGGGAAGGTTTTGAAAAACACGGGCCAAACGCGCCCAGAGGGACACGGACCGCTCCTTCCGCACTGATTCTCGGGCCCCGATTGCGTTGCGAGCTTGTCGGGATACGTCTATCGTCACCACATGGCGAATATCAAAGTCCGAGTCGAAAACGGCAAGATCATCGGGGACGCCCCGCCCGGCTTCGAAGACGGTGACGAACTGGAACTATGCGTAGCCGACCCCGGCGATGACATGTCCGACGAGGAGCTCGCGGAACTGAATCGCGTCCTCGAAAAGTCCCTCGAATCCGCGCAAGACGGTCCTCTCTAGTCGATCGCGGCTCCTCGGGTCAATACGAGACGCCCACTCGAGCTCTGAGACTCGCAATCGCTCGGAGGCCGTTGACGGTCGCTACTGGTGGCTACGCTGCGCGGCGTCCTCTGCGCTCGTCGGAACAGGCTTCCACGCCCCGCCGCCCGGCGTTTCGATTCGAACGATGTCACCCGCGGAGGCACGAAACGTGACATTTCCCGCCAGCGTCTCCCAATCTGCCCCTCCAGCCCTTCGAAGCCGATTCACGCCCGAGCTTCCCGGTCCTCCACCTTCGAGCCCGTACGGCCGCGTCTCTCGGCGCTGGCTGAGGATCGAGACCTCGACCTCTTCGAGAAACTCGATTTCGCGTACGACGCCGTCGCCTCCACGGTGGAGCCCCTCACCACCCGAGCTCGGACGGATCTCGAAGCGTCGAAGTCGCGCCGGGAAACGCTGCTCGAGGACTTCGGGATCGGTAATCCGCGTGTTCGTCATGTGCGTGTGGACCGCGTCGGCACCATCTCCGTTCGGTCCGGCACCCGCACCGCCGCAGATCGTCTCGTAGTAGCCGAAGCTCTCGTTCCCGAAGAGCAGATTGTTCATCGTGCCTTGGCTCGCAGCGACCTGGCCGAGCGCTCCGAGCATCACATCGACGACACGCTGAGAAGTCTCGACATTGCCACCGGCCACCGCGGCACAATCGCGCGGGTCGTCCTCGGCCGGCGGAGAGAGGAAGCACGTGGAGAGCACGATCTCGATCGGCGCGAGGACCCCCGAGTTGAGCGGGATGTCTCGACCGATGAGACAGCGAAAGCAGTAGAGTACCGCGCTTGAGACGATCGCCGACGTCGCATTGAGATTCGACGGGATCACCTCGTCGGTCCCGGTGAAGTCCACCTTCGCATGCTCCCCGGCGATCTCGAGCCGCAGACGAATCGTCGTGCCGTCGTCGAGCCGATCTTCGAAGACCCGCACGCCGTCCTCGAGTCGCCGGAGCTCCGCCTCCATCATGCGCCGTGCCGCCGATTGAATGTGCTCCATGTACTCGAGAACGACGCGAAGTCCTCGCGCCTCGATCAATCTCGAGAGCAGTCGCGCGCCAACGCGATTGGCGGCGATCTGTGCGGAGATGTCGGCAAGATTCTCGTTCGGGCTTCGCGAAGGATACTCTCCCGTCGCGAGTGCGGCTTCGAGCTCCTCGAACCTCGGCTCGCCGCGCTCGATGACCCGCAAGTTGCGCAGGAGCACGCCCTCGTCCGCCAGCGACTCGGAGTCGGGCGGCATCGATCCCGGTCGCCGCCCACCGATCTCGGCGTGGTGCGCGCGACTCGCCGTGTAGAAGAGCAGCTCGGGCCGCGAGTCTTCGGAGAACACCGGCGTGACGACGGTGACGTCGGGAAGGTGCGAGCCGCCTCGGAACGGGTCGTTCGTGACAACGACATCGCCTGGAGCGAGATCCGCAACGGCGCTCGCGACGTTTTTGACACACTCGCTCATCGCGCCGAGGTGCACGGGGATGTGCGGCGCGTTCGCGACGAGATCTCCGTCTGCGTCGAACACGGCACAGGAGAAATCGAGGCGCTCGCGAACGTTCGTCGACAGCGCCGATTTCTGAAGCGTGAGGCCCATCTCCTCGGCGATGCCGGCGAAGTGCTGGTGGAAGATCTCGAGTCGTACGGGGTCGACCGCACCCGCGGACGAGTCGTCCGCTTCGTCCGCGGCCTGTTTCGCAGAGGCCTCGACACGGTCGAGCATCCAGTCGCCGAGTGACGTTCGCTCGACACGCCAGCCGGGCTCGACGACGATCGTGTGATTCGGCGCGGTCAGGATCGCTGGGCCGTCGATCGACTCATCTGCGTCGAGCGAAGAGGCATCGACGATACGTGTCTCGATCGCGCGACCACCGAAAACGGCCTCGCCGACCTGCTCTTCCGCGATGGCTTCGACCTGCACTCCCGTGGCCCCGTCCTGATAGGCCGCGCCGGTCCTCGCGAGACACTCGACCCGTGCGGTAACGATCTCGACCTCGCGACGATCGTGGACGAATCCGTAGAATCGCTGGTGCGACTCCTCGAACTGCTCGAGCCAGTCGTCACGGTCGGCGTCGACCGAGATTGTGGCATCCTGGCCGACGTAGCGAAGATCGAGGGCGCACTTCGTCTCACGCGCGACGGACGGACCGATTTCGTCCGCATCGATGTGAGCGTGCGCACGCGCGGAGAGCTCCTCGAACACGCTCGCCACGTGCGGCCCGACTCCTTCTTCCCCGATCCGTCGCGAGACGGCCGCCTCGGCGTACTTCTTCACGTCAGCGATGCCGGCTCCTTGCGCGCTCAAGACCCCCGCGAAGCGCGGAACGAGCACGCGACGCATGCCGAGCTCGTTCGCGATCGCGCAAGCGTGCTGAGCTCCGGCGCCACCGAAGGTCACGAGGGCGTACTCGCGCACGTCGTAGCCGCGCGCGACGCTGATTCGCCGAATCGCGGCAGCCATCCGATTGTTCGCGATCTCGAGGAATCCGGTCGCAAGCTCGACGGGCGTCCGATCATGCCCGCGACGACTCATCGCCGCGGTGATCTCGTTCAGTCGACGTTCGACAGCGCTGCGATCGAGCGGAAACGGAAAGCGATCTCTCGGGACACGCCCGAGGTAGAAGTTGAGATCGGTGACGGTCAACGGACCGCCGGACCCGTAGCACGCCGGACCGGGCCAGGCACCTGCGCTCGCCGGGCCGACCGTCTGCCGTTCGCCGTCGAAGTCGCAGATCGATCCGCCGCCCGCGGCGACCGTCTCGATGGCGAGATGCGGCGTCGCGATTCGGACGCCGGCCTTCTCCGTCTCGTACTCGAGCTCGAACTCACCGTCGTAGCGACTGACGTCCGTACTCGTCCCGCCCATGTCGAACGCGATGACTCGCTCGAGCCCTTCGGCACGCGCCGCTTCGGTCGCTCCGACGACTCCGCCCGCTGGTCCACTGAGCACGGAGTCCTTTCCCGAGAACGACTCGGAGGCCGAGAGCCCGCCGGCGCTCGTCAAGAGTCGCAGATTCGCGTCGGGCGCGCTCGCGCGGATGCTCTCGACGTACGATGCCATCACGGGAGTGAGATACGCGTCGACGAGCGTCGTGTCGCCGCGCGGCACGAGCTTGGCGATCGGCGTACATTCCGACGAGATCGAGACGTGCGCGAAGCCGAGCTCCTCGGCGATCTTCGCCACCGCTCGTTCGTGCTCGCCGTTGCGCGGAGAATGCAGCAGGCAGATCGCGATCGCGTCGATGCCTCGCTCCCGTACTTGGTAGAGCTGGGCGCGCGCGCGCTCGAGATCGAGCTCCTCGATCACTCGACCGCCGACGTCCAGCCTTCCCACGATGGGAACGGCGACCTCGAAGAGCGGCGAGGGCTTGCGCACCTCGAGCTCGAAGAGCTTCGGACGATCTTGATTGCCGATGAGGAGAATGTCCGCGAATCCCGCGGTCGTCACGAACGCCGTTCGCGCGCCCTTGCGCTCGAGCAGCGCGTTCGTGCCTCGGGTCGTTCCGAGTCGCAGCTCGACCGGGCCGATCGGCTCGTCGAGGCGCAGGTCGATCAGCTGGCGCATGCAGAGAATCGGCGCCTCTTCGGGAGACGCGAGCTCGTAGCCGACGGCCGCCTCGTGCTTGGTGAAGGGGCGATCGGGCTCGATCGCGTGATGCGCGGAGTCGTGTCTCGCGACCTCTCGCGTCTCGATCGACGCACCGCCCGCATCGAGGAGACGGACCGTGAATCCGCGGAAGAAGTCGTCCTTCGAGCGTAAGAGATCGGGATCGACGATGACACCTGCGCTCGACTCATCGCCGACTCGTCCTTTGACGACGGAGGAGCTCAGAACCTTTGCGACCTCGATGCCGCCCCGCGGGTTGCGTGCGACGCAGTCGGTGAAAGTCCCACCGACGTCGATCCAAAACTGCCAACCGTTCCCGGCTGGGTGCGACTCTGACAAATCTACCTCGTGCCGCGAACAGGCAGCGCGGACATACGACTATCCAGCAGCACAGCCCGAGGTCGAGCAGTCTCCGAGCTCATCCTCCGTCAAATCTTCGCCACAACGAACGCTCGGGAACGCCGGGGCGGCTGCGCCTTCGAAGAGATAGTTAAGCAGAGAAACGGCGTCGCTCAAAGTCATCGCTCCGTCGTCGTCGATATCGGCCGCATCGGGACATTCCGGAGCCGCCTCGCCCGCGAAGAGCGAGAGGAGGAGTGTCACGACGTCCGAGACATCGACGGCCGAGTCGTTTCCGACGTCACCACGACGAAACTTGGGGATCGGCTCGCCGTTGCAGTCGACGTCGGGACCCTCGTCGATGAAGGGGACGAGCACGGCCATGAACGAGAGATCGGAGCTGCCGAGACCGGCGTTGTGGACGCTGACCGCGAGCACGTTTCTCCCCTCGCGAAGAAGCTCGGTCGGCACGGCGAAGCTCACCGCCGTCGGCTCTCGAGAGCTGCTCGCCTCCGTGTCGTGCAATGGCACGCCGCCCGGCATGTTGTCGCGAGCGATCTCCTGACCATTGAGGTACGCGACGAAACCGTCATCGACCACGATCGTCGCGCGGATGGTCTCGAAGGAGCCCGGACACTCGACCTCGAACGAGGTGCGGCAGAAGACCGAGAGGTAGTTGTCTTCCATATCCTCGAGAACGGTGATGTCATCGCCATCTCCGTATCCGATGCCCGTCGGCCCGCTCGCCCAAGTCACGTCGTTGAACGAGATGTCATTCCAGTTCGCCGGTGGCGCCGAACGTCCCGGGAAGTAGCTCCACGTCGAGCCACCCGGAACGAGAAGAAGGTCTCCCGCGAGCGCCGGACGAAACGAGAGATCGCTCGAGCCGAGCGTCCCGTTGTGGACCTCGACCGCGAGGACGTTGGTCCCGGCCTGAAGGGCCGACGTATCGAGACCGTAGATCTCGAACGTTCCCGCTTCGTGATTCGGCGACGCGGTCGTGTTGCGATCGACCGGAGATCCCGGAGCGCCCATGTTCGAAGAACGTGCGACCTCGACACCGTTGATGTACGCGACGAATCCATCGTCGTAGTCGATACTGAGCTCGAGTCGCCCGACGATGTCCGCGTTCGAGATCTCGAACTCGCGTCGGCAGTAAACCGTCGTATAGTTGTCTTCCATATCGGAGAGCACGGTCGTGTCGTCCCCCGCGCCCGAGCCGATCCCCCTCGCCCCCCAGCGCCCCGCAGCGCCCCGGGTGGAGCCGGCCACCGTACAGTCGGCGGGAGGATTGGACGTGCCGCCGAAGTAGTCCCACTCGTCGCCGAGCTCGATGAAGCGCGTGCGATCGAAGACGGGATACTCGACGACGAGCTTCGGAGGCGTCTGACCTTCGGCCGAGTAGAAGTCCCAGCCGTCCGCGTCGATCGGCACGATCGCCCAGCCGAGGTTCGAGTCGGGATCCTGCGACCATGCTTCGAGCGACGCCGTGACGTC
>CAYZGY010000145.1:966-2357 GCA_964478085.1 uncultured Planctomycetia bacterium | reverse complement strand
GGTGAGGGCGACGACGACCGGCGCGCCGACGCCGCCGGGGATCGCGTCCGGCGTCGAGACGATCTGCCCGCCGAGCTTGAGGCCTCCGCCGCCGCGCGACTCCCACGTGTCGTCGTCACTCCACGGAACGAGCATGCGATGAAACTCGCCGCCGTCGCCGTTGTTCGTCGTCTCGAGCTCGAGCCAGGCGCGCTGGATCGCCGTCCCCGGAGAGATCTGACCGATCGCTCCGCCGAAGATGTCCTCGAAGCGCATCAACCCCTGACTGTCGAATCCCGTATCGATCGGATCGTCGCCGTCGACCTCGATCTCTCCCGATCGCCCCGACGCGACCGTCGGGTCGCTCTCGAGAAGGTACGTGTCGATACAACCCGTGTAACCGTCGACACCTTGTTGAAACGTCAATCGCTCCTGCGTCCCGACGAAGACCTCGACCTCGACCTCGACCTGATCGACGTGGAGGAGCTCACCGTCGTAGACACGAAGTCCGAGCAAATAGTGCCCGCTCGCGGAGAAGCTCGCCGTCGTCTCGGCCGCAGACGGCGAACCGAAGGTGACCGTTCCCGGTCCGACGAGCTGGACCCATTCGACCTCGAGCGCTCCATCCGGCGTGCCGTCGTCGCTCACCGCGCCCTCGAGCTGAATCGTATTGCCGACGAGCGCGACGCTTCGGTTCGAGCCGGCGTCGGCCTGCGGACGCGCGTTGTCCGGATCCTGCGCGGGATAGGTGAACGAGCCGCAGAGTCGATCGGTCGAGTTGATGTTGCGGCAGCAGTTCGCGTACATCAGCGCGCCCGAGTCGTCGACGTGCCCGAAGCCGAGTCCGTGGCCGAGCTCGTGCGCCATCATCACGCGGTAGTTTCCGCTCCCGAGGCAGCCGACGCCGTCGTTGACGACGACGATCCAACCGTCGACCGTCCACCACGTCTCGCCGCCGTCTCCGGCGAAGGAATGCGAACAGCTACCGCGCGGACCGCCGTAGGCGAGAACGCCCGAGCAACCGTTGAGCGAGTCGATGTCGGAGCAAGGATCGTTGAAGAGGATGAAGTTGCGGACGGAGTCTTGCCCGCCCGAACAACTCGGAGTGACCGCTCGCGCACCACCGAACTGGAGATTGAAGCTGGAGTCCGGGACGTCCATCCACATCTCCATCGCTTCCTGAACGATCCAGAAGCCGCCGTCGCGCAACGAAGGATCGCCTTCGGGGTTCGCGTAGATCGTCGCGCGACCACCACTGTCGAAAGTGCGCCAACGAAATTCGCGACCTCCACTCACGAAGAACGAGCACTCGCCCGGCGGAGCGGCGCCACCGCCGTCGAACTCGAGGTCGTGATCTTCGTGATCTTCGTGATCTTCGTGATCTTCGTGATCTTCGTGATCTTCGTGATCTT
>CAYZGY010000145.1:0-866 GCA_964478085.1 uncultured Planctomycetia bacterium | reverse complement strand
CGTCCGTCTCGTGATCGTCATGGGGCAAGTGCACGTTTCCGATGCCGTGCTCCGACGCCCGCAATCGAAGCCCGCTCCACTCGACCGAACCCGCGAGCAGGTCGCGGATGTGATCGAGGAAGTCGTCGAGCATGTACGTCTCACAGACTTCAACCTCTTGCCCGTCCGGTCGAGCAAACGCGCCGTCGACAAGCGACGGAGAGAGGAGCGGCACGGCGAGCGCCTCACCGTTCTTCGTCGTCACCTCGCGAAAGAGCCCGTACGACAGCATCGTCGGAATCCACTCGATGCGCCCATCGTCGCGATCGACGCTCGACAGGCAGATGATGTACGAAGCATCCTTCACGAATTCGGGAGCCCCGGGGACGAACCACCAATCCTCCCCGAGCTGACCACCCGGAGTCCGCACCTCGACGAGGTCGCCTTCGGAGAAGGGGCCCGAGAGAGCTTCGACGACACTGAACGTCGTATCGGTGAAGATGAACTGCCCGCGCCCGCGAACCGTCGCGTCATGAGCGACGACTCGAACGACCGCGTCCGCGTGCTCGGCGAGCTCCGCGAAACTCGTCGGCAACACGAGAGACATGGAAAACGCAGCGTGAGTTGACAGAAGCACGCCGCAAGCGCCCGCGATGAGGCGTTTCAACACGGTGAGGAGACCTCCAACCCGTTCTGTTCCCGGACGCCGCGATTCCCGGGAGGCGTCCGATGTGGCTCGAAACCGGACTATACCACGTGGTCAGGGGGTGTGAACTTTTATCGTGAACCGCCGCCTCGAGTTTCGCCATGGTTCAGATCACGCTGCGAGCCTCAAAGCGGCACACGCAGCCTCGAGGATCTTTTTTCGCCCCCGACCAGAATCCGGG
>CAYZGY010000144.1:0-12628 GCA_964478085.1 uncultured Planctomycetia bacterium | reverse complement strand
GTGAGCGAAAACGCTCGGAAGCTTCGCGCCCCCTCTTTCCGTCGCGCGCGAGGCGCCGAACGATCATCTTGAGCTCGATCTCCTGCCCGGGGCGGTAGAGGGGACGATCCGTGTACGCCGCGACGACGTAGCGATCGGCGTAGACAAGCCCGCTCGCCCGCTGAAGAATCTCCAGCTCCGCCTCCTCGAGCCCACGCTCACGAACTCTACCCCGACGTCCCTCGAGAAGCCGTTGCGCTTCGCTTCGGTAGACACCGTCGAACAACACGCCGAACCCGCCGACCGCGAATCGCTCGCCGTGCTTCGCGATGAGAGCACGATCTCCGGCTGCGAAACTGTTCACGAACGCGACACCGGCCGAGTCGGTCCGCTCGGCGCCGCGCAGCTCCGCGGTGAAAACCTCGGCACCTTCGAGCGGCTTCGTTCCGTCGGGATTGCTGACGACGACGAGAACACCATCACGATTGCGTCGAAGGGCCATCGACAGAGGATCGACGAGAAGCGGAGCGATCGACGACTGACCGTTCGCTCGCGCGGCGATCACGTACGCTCCGGGTTTTGCGAGATCGCCGGGCTCGAGGTCGACGATGAGATCGCAGCGCCACGCGCTCAGTGACTGCCCGGGGTGGTAGACCTTACCGACTCGATCCGTGTACGCGGAGCAGCCATCATCGAAAAAGCGTGCGTAGGGTCCGCGCTCGTAGAGGTCCGAGTGTGTACCGTCGGCGCCCAAGCGAGACCAACTCCCAGGCCGCCCGCGCAAGGCGTAGAACGGATACGTCTCCAGATCGCTGATCTTCGACTTCCACGTGCGGATCTTGTCCGCCTCACGAAACACGAGCTCGCGAACCTCGGGCCGGCCCCAAGGCGAGTGCTGCATCGACTCCTGCAGCCCCCGCTGTCGCTCGAGCCCGACCGCCTTGCCGTTCGCCGACAAGGAATGGTCACGGAAGACGAACTCCGCTCCGATCTTCGAGCAGGCCGAGACGAGATCCTCGGCCGATCGAACGCGGTAAACGGAGAGCTCGACCTCGTCGACATTGCGAACGTCGAGCGTCACGGCAGCCTTTTCCTTCGGAGCGAACGACGCGCCGACGTCGAAGCTGAGAACGGTGTTGTTGCGCTCGAGCTCGACGGCCCAGTGCTGCGCTCGCCTCCGCCACGGACCTTGGCGAACGCTCTCGAAAAGACTGATCGCACGCTCGACGTCGGCGTGGGTAGGATCGGCGAGACGCCAGTAGAAATCCGTTTCGTCGGATTCTTCCGATCGCGGTCTTCGTCCCGTAGCGCTTGCGTTGATCTGCTCCTTCGCCCGCTCGAGCTCCTGGCGAATCTCCGGCGGAACGTCCCCGCGGAGACGCTCGTCCCCGCTGTGCGCCGAGGACCAGATCCACGGATCGACGACACCGCCTTCGGAGAGCTCGCGAAGGACCTCGACCTTCTCGAGGAGCGGGTGCGCCCGGCCGGCGCCTCCTCGCTCTCGAGGCGGCAAACGCAACGGGAACCAGCGGAGATGCGGACGGATCATCTGCACGGCGAGCTCGTAGCGAGTCTCGTCGTCGAGCTCGATCTCGGACGCGGCGTACAGTGCCTCGATCTCTCGAAGAAGCTCGCGACGCCTTCCGGAATTCGTCTCGTCGCGGTAATCGTCGAAGGCGGAACGCACGGCTCCGAAAGTCCCGTCCGCGTCGATCTGACACGAGCGAAGGCGCCTCTTCTTTCCGGATATACGAACTCGCACATCTCCGCGTACGGCAACTCGCCCCGAGTCCGTGAACAGATCGATCGAGTCGGCCGACAGCTCGCCCTCGACGCCGGGAAATCCCCGCAGCCGGGCCGATCCCGATGCGACCGCACGAACGGGAGGCTCGATCAAGTCGATGCGATCCGCCGAGAGGGTGGTGCTTCCGAAAGTGAGCCGCACGCCACCTTCGTAGCGCGTCGCCTTGCGTTCGTCACCGCCGTCGACGATCTCCGAGGAGTCCGCCTCGATCCTGACGATGACCTTCGCAGACTCGGTCACCGCGGGCGTCTTTCCCTTCGCGAGCGTGAGAACGAACTCGGCTTCACGCACGAGGAGCGGCTCGACGAACTCTTGCCATGCCCGCTCCTCGCCGAGCTCGCTGAGCTTGCGAGCGACCGCGAAGCTCTTCGTCATCTCGCGGGCCCCACGCGCCGCCTCGACGAGTTCCGCTCGCAGCTCCTTCCGACCGAGAATCTTGAGCGCAAAGAGCCGCTCGACCACACAACGCGACGCAGAAAGGTACGCGAGGCGCAGTCGATCACGGCAAGCACGAACCGTCGACGATTCCTCTTCGCGGCCCGAGCTTTTCAGGTACTCGAGCTCGCGTGTCAATCGCCGATCGAGATCGCCGAGAGCGTAGAGTGCGTCGAACTCGCGCACCTCGATCGCACGCACACCGGCGCGCGCCTTCGATTCGCCGAGAGACCTCGCGACCTCGACGAAGGCCTGGTCGAGGTACGCGGTCGGGAACGTCTCGGGTGCCTTGACCTTCCCCGCCCATCGAACAACGTCTCCTCGTGCCCCCCGAACTGCCGCCAGGTAGAGCCGGAAGACGTCGAACCAAGGACTCGGGGACGAGCAACTCGGCACGGCCTCGAGCTCCTTCGAGAAGCTCGAGATCTCGCTCGAGCGCAGCGGGAGACGTTGCCAAAGCGCTGCAACCTCGATGTCCTGACTCCCCGACTTGGCACGATTCCGATCGACGGCCTGCTGCAAAGCCAGCGCGAACTCCCTCGGCCGCGAGAACCGGTCCCTCGCTCGCGCGAGACACAGCGCAGCCTCGGCGCTCGGCTCCTCGGCGACTCTCGCTGCGAGCTTCGATACGAAATCACTCGATTCGCGATCCTCTTGCGCAGCCCCGCCCGCAGGTACTGCGAGAAGGGCGATCGAAACGGAGAGGACGAAGCTAGGGCCGTGCATCAGAAGATCCTCCGGTCGTCAATCCTCGTAGAGACTCGCGTAACGATCGACCGAGACGAGCGGTCGATTCGAAAAGCCGAAAACGACAGGAGCAGGAGCCGTCACGACACGCTCGTCGACCACTCGTCGACTCGGCAGAACATGATCGGCGACAGGCTCCGCGCTTGTCGAATCACCGTTTCGGACGGGAGGCCATGCGAGACTCGTCGCGAGGACGAGCATCGCTGCCGTCGCGAGAGCCGTGAGCCAGCGCGGCAGCCGAACGCTGCTCGACCTCGAACGATCGCGTGCCAGCTCCTCGGCGAGACGATCTTCGATTCGCGCCAACGCCTCTTCGGACAACCCGGGGAGCGAGGAGAACTCCTCGGCGAACTCTCGCTCGAGCTCTTCGTACTCTGACATCTCAATTCCTACTCGAATCGGCGAGGGTGCCACGAAGCCGTCGCAGCGCCCGATGAAGAATCACGCTGACGTTTCCCGGTGTACGATCGACGATCTCTGCGATCTCGCGATGCTTAAGGCCGAGTAAGAACCTCAACTCGACGACCTCGCGCTCGAGATCGGGAAGCGAGGCGACGGCCCCGGAGAGCTGATCGCAGGACTCCCGGAGCTCGAGATCCGCGCCCGGCTCTTCGTCGGCGCCGGCGATCTCGTCGTCGAGATCCCCGTGGGCACGTCGGGCTCGAAAATGCCGCGCGAGCTCACTGCGCACGATCGACCACATCCACGCGACGAGCGAGGAGCGGCACTGCTCGCGTAGGCGCACGACCTTGAGAAACACGCACGCCGTGATCTCCTCCGCAAGCTCTGCATCTCGAACTCGGGAAAGGAGGTACGAACCGACCCCCTTCCCGTGTCGTCGAAACAGGTTCTCGATTTCCGTCCGCGAAGGGGTCGGCAAGCGGAGCCTCCGGTGCTCGCATCCGTCTTGTTTCGTAAGTACTGATCCCCAGGCAGCCTGAAGATTACAAGAATTCTCGAATCCCCGAAATCATCGGGGCCGCGGCCCTTTCGCGAGCGGCTCGATTCTGCTAATCCTGTACGCTCCTGCGCTGCTTCCGCTGCCCGTATCCCGCCATCACGCCGTGAAATCCCGCCGCAACGCCTACTTGGTGCTCTTCTTCCTCGCTCTCGTCGGCGCGGAAATCGGGCACGGCATGTATCGACTGAACGCGCTCTCGGAGCGTCAGCGCGAGCGCTGGGTCGAGTCGATCGAACGGGAGCACGACGACTTGGCGAAGAGTCTGCGAGCCCGCATCGACGGACAGAGCGAACATGCCGCGTACTTGTCGGCACTCCCCCTGACACGAGAAGTCGCACGCTCGGGCGGCAGCTCCGACGTTCAGCGCAAAGAGCTCGAGGCGGAGCTCCTGCCTTTTCTCCTCGCCTTTCGCGGCCTCGATCGAATCCGTGTCCTTTCGAACGAGGGTCGTGAGATCGTCCGCTGCGAACGCATCGGTCAAGGCGGTCGTTGGGCGAGCGCGCTCCCTCCGGGTCGACTCTCCCAAAGCCCTGACGAGACGGCGCTCGACCTCGTTCGTGGAGTGCTGACGAGCCGCGTCATGCGCTCGACCCTCCTCGTCGATCGCGATCGCGTCGAGGTTCCCGAGAGCGAACGACTCGTCCTTCACTACGCGACACCGATCATCGACAAGCACCAACGGCTCGGCATCCTCTTCTTGACGGTTTACGCATCGCCGATCCTCCATCGCGTCCGCGAGTTCGCGCCGTTCGAAGGAACACAGTCGTTCGTCGTCGACAGTGACGGAAGCTACCTCGCTCATCACGATCGCGAGAAGGAGCGCGGACGTGCGAATCCGGGAAACGTCTTTCGCGACTTCTCGGAGTTGCCGAGCGACCTCGGAACGGGGACGAATCACGAGCTCCCCGATCGCGTCTTGCGTTCGACGAGTATCAGCGAGACCCCCTCGTGGAAGCTTCTCACGACGACACCGGAGTCTTCGCTTCGATCGGCATCCGTTCCGCTGCGCGGCGAGTACGCGTGGGTGATCGCGGGCACGGCAGCGATGACGATCGCGCTGATCATCTTGGCCATCGTATTCACCCGACTCAGCATTCGTGAGCTCCGACTCCAAGAAGCCAAACGACAGGAAGCGCTGAAGGAACAACTCGAGATCTCTGAGCGTCTCGGATCACTCGGACTCGTGACCGCGGGAGTCGCTCACGAGATCAACAACCCGCTCGAAGGCATCGGAAACTACCTCGCGCTGCTCGAGAAAAAGTCCCTACCGACCGAAAAGCGCATGCGCTACCTGCGGCTTCTCAAGGAGGGCTTCGACCGTATCCGCGATATCGTGCGCGACCTTCAAGACACGGCCCGTCCGACGGTCGGCGACGGAACGGCCGATCTCAAGATCGTCGCGGACCAGGCGCTCAAGCTCGCGCTCTACGACAAGAAGTTCAAGCGGATCGAGGTCCTCTTCGAAGGTTTCGACGAGCCGATCGTCGCCGCCGGAGATGCCGGAAGACTCCAGCAGGTTTTCCTCAATCTTTTTCTCAACGCAGGCCGTGCTCTCGGAGGTCAGGGAAAGGTCTGGGTGGTCGCCTCCCCCGTCTCTCGCGACGCGGACGGCCGCCGCTGGGTCGATATCGCGGTCGAGGACGATGGCCCTGGCATTCCGCCGGAGAACCTGGGTAAGATCTTTGATCCGTTCTTCACGACGTCCGACGGAACAGGTCTCGGATTGGCGATCTCCTTCAGCATCGTCAAGGCGCACGGCGGAAACCTGAGCGCCGCGAATCGCCCACAAGGTGGTGCTTCGCTTCGACTTCGATTGCCAGTAGCCGGTGCTTCGACCGAACCTGCGTCGGAAAACACGAGCGAGTAATGCCGCGATACAAAGTCCTGGTAGTCGATGACGAAGATTTCGTTCGGGAATCTCTCGTCGACCTTCTCGAGAACGAAGGCTTCGCGACGCGTTCGGCTGCGAGCGGCGAAGCGGCACTCCAACTGATCGAGAAGGACGCGGTTCACGTCATCGCGACGGATCTGCAGATGCCCTCGGTCGACGGCCTCGCGCTGCTCAATCGCGTTCGCGAACGCGGACTGGACACGCCCGTCGTCCTGCTCACCGGCGTCGGAACGGTTCCCGATGCCGTCGCGGCGATGAAGGCCGGCGCCTTCGATTTCATTCAGAAGCCCGTCGAGCCGCAACAGTTCCTGCACATCATCCGGCGCGCCATCGAGCACGGCCAACTCGTGCAGGAAGTTCGCTACCTGCGCGACACGGTCAACGATCTTCGGGGACCGCGAGAGATGCTCGGCGACTCCGAGGAGATCCGCCAGGTCCGCTCGCTCATCGACAAAGTCGCGCCGAGTGACGCGACGGTCCTGATCACGGGCGAGAGCGGCACAGGCAAAGAGCTCGCGGCTCTCGAGCTTCATCGCAAGAGCAATCGGGCCGCTGGAAATCTTGTCCGCGTCAACTGTGCCGCGGTCAGCGAGTCCTTGTTCGAAAGCGAATTCTTCGGCCATCGCCGAGGCTCGTTCACCAGCGCTGTCGAGGATCGCTCCGGACGATTCCACGAAGCCGAAGGCGGCACGCTCGTCCTCGACGAGATCGGCACGCTCAAGCCCGAGATGCAGGCCAAGCTCCTGCGCGTGCTCGAGACGGGCGAGTATCAAGTCGTCGGGGAATCGAAGACGCGCGTGGCGGACGTTCGCCTCATCGCCATCACGAACCAGAACCTCGAAGAGAGCGTCGTGTCGGGAGAGTTCCGCGCTGACCTCTTCTACCGCCTGAATATCTTCCCGATCGAGATCCCGCCGCTCCGCTCGCGACCGGACGACCTCGATCCGCTCATCCACCACTTCCTCGAGGTCTTTCGCGCGCGTGCCGGTCGCCCCTGCGGAAAGCTCTCGCGAAACTGTCTCGATCTTCTCGCCAGCTACTCCTGGCCCGGCAATGTTCGCGAGCTTCGCAATCTCGCGGAACGCGCAACGATCCTCGCGGGCGAGCACATGCCCGACACGGAGATCTTCGAGCAGATCCTTCGTCCCGTCGGAACGTCGAAGGACGAGACGACCGACGCCGCGACGGCCGGCGAGGAGCTCGAGATTCGAGCGCGTGTCGAACAGCTCGAGCGAGGCTTGATCCAAGAGGCGCTCGAACGAACCGCCGGCAAGAAGAAGGAGGCCTGCGCGCTTCTCGGCATCGACCCGAAGAACCTCTCGTATTACATGCGGAAGCACGGACTTTCGGGCGGCGGAGCCGACGACGGGAGCGATTAGGCTCGTGATGATTCGCGTTGCGCTCGTCTTCGCTGTCGGCCTTCTCGTCGCCTCGTGTGGCGATCGCACTGACGACGACGAACCCGGCGGCACGGACGGTACGGCCTCCGCAAAGGCCTACTGCTCTCGCGTCTTCGTCGACGTCACCGACCAGTCAGGGCTCTACTTCGATCACACGAACGGCGACTACGGCGACAAACTGCTGCCAGAGACGGTCGGTTCGGGAGTCGCGCTCTTCGACTACAACGGCGATGAGGCGCTCGACATCTTCCTGGTCAATTCGGCGTTCTGGCCGGGACACGAAGACCCGGACGTGCCTCGCCCACCCTGCCGTCTCTTCGAAGGAGACGGACGCGGGAGCTTCCGTGACGTGACCGGGGAGACCGGCGCCGGCATCTCGCTCTACGGAATGGGCTGCGTCACCTCCGATTTCGACTCGGACGGCGACGTAGACATCTTCGTGACCTCGCTCGGAAACAACGTTCTCCTGCGCAATGACGCCGGCAAGTTTCGCGACGGTACGCAGCAAGCGGGTCTGGCCGGCGGGACGTGGAGGGACCAAGACGGGCGCGAGCATCCCGAATGGTCGACGGGCGCCGCGGCGGCCGACTTCGACGGTGACGGTGACGTCGACCTCTTCGTCACGAACTACGTCCGCTGGACGCCCGAGCTCGAGGTCTTCACGACGCTCGACGGTTCGGCGAAAGCCTTCACGACGCCCGATCGTTACGAAGGACTTCCCTGCCGGCTCTTTCTCAATCGTGGCAACGGAAGCTTCGAGGATCGCAGCGCTGAAGCCGGCCTGCTCGAGCATCGCGGCAAGTCTTTAGGCATCGCTCTCTGGGACTTCGACCGAGACGGCAAGCTCGACGTCGTCGTCGCGAACGATACGCGCCCGAACTTCTTCTTTCGAAACGTCGGCAAAGGACGCTTCGAGGAGATGGGGCTCGAGGTCGGCATCGCCTACGACGATGAAGGACGCGCGCGGGCGGGGATGGGTATCGACGTCGCCGAGTACCACGAACCCGGCACGCCAAACGTCGCGATCGGAAACTTCAGCGAAGAGCCGATGTCGCTCTACCGACGAGGTGAAAACGGCTACTTTGCGCCACGCGCAAAAGCGGCTGGCATCGCGTCGGCGACCTTTCGCCCGCTGACTTTCGCCGTCGCGTTTTTCGACGCGAATCTCGACGGCCACGAAGACCTCTGCGTCGTCAACGGGCATATCGAGCCCGATGTCGATCGATTCTTCACAGGCCAAACTCACGCCCAGAGCGCGCAGCTCTTCCTCGGAACGAGCAGCGAGACGTTCGTCGACGTCAGCTCGCTCTGCGGCGAAGACTTCGCGCGACCGCACGTCGGCCGCGGCCTTGCGATCGGTGATCTCGACGGAGATGGAGACTCCGATCTCGTCGTAACCACGAACGGTGGCCGCGCGCGAATCCTGCGCAACGATCTCAAATCGGGTGAATCACCGAATCACTACCTTCGCGTACGCGTTCGAGGACCGAAGCGCAACCGAGCCGCACTCGGCGCGAGAGTCACGCTCGAGGCGAACGGACGCACGCAAGTTCGCATGATTCGTTCGGGCGGCTCGTATCTCAGCGACTCGGAGCGCGTCCTGACATTCGGTCTCGGAGACTCGACCTCGGTCGAGTCGCTCTCGATCGTCTGGCCCGACGGCGAAAGCTCGACTCACCCCGTCGAGGAGGTCGACCGCGTGCTCCAGATCGTCCATCCCTCCCTCGGCTCCTGACGCGAACCGCGGATTTCGCGGACTCGTCGCAAAGAATCCCAGAACGTTTCCCTGACGCACACGACTGAAGAACCAAGGGTGGCAAGGGGCCTCCGGAAGTGCGAAACTATCGGCAAGTGAGTTTCGCCGTGTCCCACGCGATGATCGATATCGATTCGCCTCCTTCGACGCTGTACACGCTTTGGCCGTGGCCGGAGCCGCCCACGGTCGTCGAGATCGAGTACCAGCTCGGGGACGATTTCGAGCGCGACGAAGCTCCCGACGCCGACTCGTCAGAAGTTCTTTGGGTCGAGGCTCTCCGCCTGCCTGAGTTCCGCCTGCCCGTACTCATTTGGGCCTGCGCGATCGACGAGCTCCCCGACACGGTCGATCTCGGGGACGTCCACTGGGACGACGGCGAGCGCGAGAAGGCCGATACGTGCAAGTGGCTGCTCGGCATCGAGACCTTTCTCGATCCGAACTCCCCGATCGCGAGCTACCAGAGCCAGCTGCACCTCTGCCGCAAGATCTGCCCCGAAGGTCCTGCCGTCTACGACGCATCGTCCTTCTGCTTGAGATCGGGCTCGCTCGTCGACCGATTGACGTCCACCGAGATCCCTCCGCGCACGTCGGAGCTCTTTCGCATCCACGCCGTGCCCGCCGACGATGAGACCGACCGTTGCTGGCTGCATTCACACGGCCTCGCTCGGGCGGGTTTTCCCGACGTCGAGATTCTCGACGTACCATCGGACCTCTACCGAGCAGGTGTCTGGCTCTTGCGCAACTTCGTCGATCACTTCCTCGGCGATGAGCTCCCGGATCCCTCGACACCCTTCGAGATCGGTCACGAGATCGAGGTCTGCTGGAAGCCGTACGAAGACATCATCGCGAGCATGCCCGAGGACTCGCTCGGCGGCCGCGAAGATCGAGACCACGGAGTCGACGAGGACGAGGACCACACCGGAGCGCGCATCGTCTTGGTCGACAGCAAGCCGACGGGTTGGATGAAGAAACGTTGGGGTCCCCCTGTCGGCGTGCTCTCCCGAGTCGAGACCGACGGTGCGATCGCGTCGATCTCACACGAAGAAACGAAGCGCATGTCGCTCCTCGCGCGCGAACGTTGGCCCGAGCTCGGTATGCTATTCGCTCGTCACGGCGACGCGGCCGACTGGACCTTCCTCGTCAAGCTCGGCTACCGAGTCGACGGGGGCGACCCGCACGAACGCGAGCACCTCTGGTTCGAGGTCCAAGAGATCGCGCCCAACCGACTGCGCGGCCGCCTCCTCAACAAGCCGCTCCAGATCGCGTGGCTCGAAGAAGACCAAGAAGACTGGCACGAGCTCGACGCCCTCACCGATTGGAAGATCTTCTCCCCCCTCGGCGAGTTCAGCCCGGAGAACGTGCGGTACGTTCGGGGAGCGCACGAGAATAACTGATCGCGGTCATTCGCCCTCCATCAACCACGCTCGCGTAATCGCCTTGTTCCCCAGTTTCGCGCGAATCGCATCGGCCGCTGCCGCGAGCCCCTCCGCGTTCTCGCGCTCGTTGCCGCTCAGGAGGTCGAGCTGGAAGCTCGGCTCGGTCGTCAGCTTCGAGACGCCGACCCCGAGAAGGCGGATGCTGCGCCCCTGAACGTTCACGCGTTGCTCGAGTAGCGCCTTCGCCGTCTCGTAGATCTCCTCGACGAGGCACGTCGGCGAGTCGAGTGTCACAGCGCGCGTGATCGTTCGGAACTTCTCGTCGCGCACCTTGAGCTGAACGGTCTTGCCCCAGAAGCCGCTGTCGCGCAGACGCCTCGCGACCTGGTCGCTCATCGAGAAGAGCTCGCGCTCGATCTGGTCGCGCTCGGAGACCGGGATGAACTCGCCGTAGGTTCGCTCTTGGCTGATCGACTTGGCTTGGCGCTCGGGAACGACTCGACGATGATCCCGTCCGTGCGAGAGCGCCGCGAGGTGCACGCCGGCCTCCTCGCCGATCATTTCGCAGAGGGTCTTCTCGTCGAGTCGCTGCGCGTGCTCGACCTTCGTGATCCCGAAGGCCTTGAGCCGCTCGGCCATCTTCGGACCGACGCCCCACATGCGGCCGATCGCGAGAGGCGCGAGGAAGGCGTCGATGTTCTCGTCGGGGACGATCGTCACGCCGCGGGGCTTCTCGAGATCGCTCGCGAGCTTCGCGAGGAACTTGTTGCGCGCGACGCCGATCGAGCAGGTCAGGCCACCCGTGTCGTCGTAGACGCGCTGCTGGAGCTCGCGCGCGAGCTCGACCGCAACGCCGACCTCGGTCGGATCGCTCGGAGCCTGCGTACGCGCGAAGGCGCGGCAGCCCGTGACGTCGAGGAAGGCCTCGTCGACAGAAAGCGGTTCGACAAGCGGTGTGTAGCGCCCCAGAATCTCGAAGATCTGGCGCGAGACCTCGGCGTACCGGTGCATGCGGGGACGGACGAATATCCCCTGCGGACAAAGCCGCACCGCGACCGCCGCCGGTTGCGCGCTGTGGACGCCGAATTTGCGCGCCTCGTACGACGCTGTCGAGACGACGCCGCGGCCCTCGGGCGTGCCCCCGACGATCACGGGCTTGCCGCGCAGGCTCGGGTCGTCGAGGACCTCGATCGAGGCGTAGAACGCGTCCATATCGACGTGCAGAATTCGCCTTCCAGGGCGCTTCTGGGGCCGATTTGAGCCTTCTGAGAGAAGGCCTTTTTTGATGGACACGAGAGCCTCGCTTTTCTTAGACTGAGCCGCCCGTACCGTGGGCTAACCCCTATTCTCATCATGGTCTACGGCGCTGCAACCGCGACCCTCGAGTTCGCGCCGCGGCGGGTTCCCCCCCTTCAGTCAATCAACCCGATCCGGAGTGTCACGATGTCGATCAACGGAAGCCTCAACCGAAAACTCAAGTTTGCGCTCGTCGGCGGCGGAATCGGATCGTTCATCGGTCGCGTGCACTCGATCGCCGCGCAGCTCGACGGCCGCGCGGAGCTCGTCGCGGGGGCCCTCTCGTCGGATCCGGAGCGCGCCAAAAAGTCGGCCGAGGATTACGGCATCGCGCCCGAGCGCGCCTACGGCTCGTACCAGGAGATGATCGAGAAGGAGCTCGCGCTTCCCGAACGCGAGCGCATCGACTTCGTCTCCGTCGCGACACCCAACCACACGCACTTCGAGATCGCCAACGCCGCCGTCCAGGCCGGCTTCAATGTCGTGTGCGACAAGCCGCTGACGCTCGACCTCGCGCAGGCCGAAGCGCTCGCGTCGGCCGTGGCCGAGAAGAAGGTCGTCTTCGGCGTCACGCACAACTACACGGGCTACCCGCTCGTGCGCCAGGCTCGCGAGATGGTCCAATCGGGCGAGCTCGGCGAGATCCAGGCGATCCGCGCTTGCTACATTCAGGGCTGGCTGCGCTCGCGTCTCGAAGAGGAAGGCCAGAAGCAGGCTTCGTGGCGCACCGATCCGACGAAGAGCGGCGCCGCGGGTTGCTTCGGTGACATCGGAACGCACGCTTACAACCTCGGTCGTTACATCTCGGGCGTCCTTCCCGAGGAGATCTCCTGCACCCTCAAAGTCTTCGTCGAAGGTCGCGCTCTCGACGACTACGGCACGGCGATCGTCAAGTACGAGAACGGCGCGCTCGGCACGGTCACGGCGTCACAGATCTCGCACGGTCGCGAGAACGACATCTTCATCGAGGTCGACGGCACCAA
>CAYZGY010000143.1:0-12633 GCA_964478085.1 uncultured Planctomycetia bacterium | reverse complement strand
CTGCGCTCTCAGATCCGAGCGGACACCGATCGAGACGACCAGTGCGAACGCGACGCACAACGCGAGCACGGCCGAAGAGCTCCAGAACGGCTCTCGGCGTCGAATTCGGGCGAATCGTCCGCACGGCTCGATCGTCATATTCGCGATGATACTCAGACCCCCGACTCGCATGGGAAAAATTCGTAGGCCTGTTCGTGGGCGGATTTTAGAATATCGGTTCCCCAAGACACCAAGCCGTCCCAAAAATCAGCAGGTGAGTCCATGAAGCTCGCACCCCGTTCGATTCTCGCTCCACATTCTTTCCGTGGCTCATTGGCGTTCCTGATCGTCGCGAACATTCTCGGAATGTCTCCTGCGGTGATATCGCCGGCGGTGGCCCAAGACGCCGAGGTCTCGAAGAAGGAGATCAACGCGGCCTACCGTTCGCCCAACTCGTTGATCCGTCACGAGACGTGGACGAAGCTCAATCCCGAGAACAAGTCGCAGCTGAAGATCCTGCTGCAGATCCTCCAGAAGAGGTCGTGGTACGACCGCCAAGGAGCGATCAACGCTCTCGCGACGGCTGCGAGCGACGACGTCATCGAGAAGGTCGTCAAGTACCTCGAGAAGCACAAGGATCCCGCCGTTCGTCAGGGCATGGCCGCCGTGCTCGCGAAGATGAACGACGACCAGTACTACCCCGCGCTTTACAAGGCGCTCGACGACAAGGACCCGCTCGTCCGCCGCACGGTCATCCACAGCCTCCGCGTGCGGAAGAAGAACGAGGCGGTCGACGCGCTCGTCCAGCGCTTCCGGAAGGAGAAGGATCCGAGCTGCAAGAGCTTCCTCGAGAAATCGCTCAACCAGTTGACCCAGGCGTTCAAGGGGCCCAACCCGATCGCGTGGCTCGCATGGTGGGAGGCTGCAAAGAACGATCCAGACTACGAGCTCGGCGAGACCGACGAGGAGGCGGAGAAGGCCGCCGAGGATCTCGGACTCAAGCTCAAGAAGCGCAAGACCGTCTCGGTCGGCGCCGGCGTCACGCTCGAGTCGGAGGAGAAGGGCGGCGGTGACGGCGTGCCGATCCTCGTCCTGCCCCACTACGGCCGCAGCCAGGAGATCTTCAAGCCCTTCCTCGGAGAGCTGGAGCGCAACCACAAGCTCTACTACATCAACATACCCACGATCGCGGAGTTCAAGGGCCTCCCGACCGTCGGTGCCACAGGTCTTCCCGAGTACCCGACCGAGAAGTACGTCGAGGCCTTCGAGGACCTGCGCAAGGAGACGGGCGAAGATCACTTCGCGATCATGTCGGCCGGCATGAACGCGTGGATCGGAATGACCTACGCGGAGAAGCACCCGCGCTCGGTCGCCGCTCTTCTCTTCGTCGCCCCGCTCGCCTCGCGGAAGGCGTACGGCGACGCCACCGATCGCTTCGTCAAGCAGGGTCAGGCGTCGAAAGACACGGAGATGCACTACTTCGGGCTCGGACGCCGCGTCAATCCGCAGACGGGCAAGAATCACCTCGACGAGTACAAAGAGAAGAACAGCATCAAGACCTGGGAAGGCGAGAGCGGATGCGTCGATCGGCGCAGCTGGAGCCTCTACTTCGCCGACGATCGCGACACGTTCATCGGCGAGCTCTACCCGATCAAGTCGCGTCCGCTCGGCGGCGTGATCATCCCGGATTTCGACCTCTTCAAACGCAAGAAGCCGTCGCGCCGCATCCCGACGCTCGTGATCACCGGCAAGGCGAGCCTCTACAACACGACGGAAGAGTCGAAGGCGATCGCAAAATTCTACGGCGGCATCTGCCTCGAGTACCGAAAGTCGTCGTGCATGCCCTTCTACGAGGAGTCGGAACGCTTCAACAAGGACGTCTCGAAGTTCCTCAAGAAGTTCACGCGTAAGAAGAAAAAGAAGAGCAGCAGCAAGAAGCGCTGATGAGAGAACGTATCGAATTCGCCATGAGCTATCCGAGAACCCTTCGCCGTATCACGTCGACGTCGTTCGGCTGTGCCGTCTTGAGCTGTGCCGTCTTGAGCTGTGCCGTCTTGAGCGTCAGCTTCTTGACGATCTCGTCCTTCGAAAATGCCGCAGAGGCCCAACGGAGACGATCTGGCAAGTCGAAGAAGATCGACCGTGACGCCGCGCTCGAGGCGGCGCTACGCAAACGCACGCTGAAGATCCAGGCGAAGTTCCTGAAGGACCTCGACAGCATCGCGTCGTGGGCCGCGAGGCAGGGCCTCCGCAAAGATGCGATCCTGCTGACGAAGAAGATCATCCAGATCAACCCCGAGTACAAGGGGCTCAAAAACCTCAAGAAGCGCCTCAAGGCATCGAAGACCGAGAAGGACGAGGAGAAGGCCGGCAAGGCCAAGGCGGGCCTCAAGAGGCGACTCGACAACGCGAACAAGAAGCAGGGTGCCGAGCTCGTCAAGCTCGCGAAGGCGTGCATGGGCGTCGGCCTCTTCACCAAGGCCTTCGACATGATCTCGCACGTGATCGAGATCAGCCCCGACGACAAGACCGCCCGCAAGATCCTCGGCTTCAAGTACGAGCGAAAAGAGAAGAAGTGGATCACGAACTGGGAGTACGGCAAGCGCAAGAAGCACTTCCTTACCGAGGAGGGTTGGTTCGAGAAGAAGCACAAGAAGGACTTCGAGAAGGGCCTGCGTCCGTACAAGGGCAAGTGGATTCCCAAGGAGCGCGAGAAGGCCACACGCCTGCGCAACAGCCTCGCGCCGTACACGATCCAGTCGGAGCACTTCGAGGTGCGGACGAACCTGGGTCGTGAGCAGGCTTACATCTTCGCGATGAAGCTCGAGAGCTTTTACAGCGAGTTCTTCCGCGTCTTCATCGGCTACTACGATCAGGTCGCCGGCGCCAAGCTGCTCTTCAATCGCCCCGACGCCAAGAAGTCCCATGTCGTCTTGCTCTTCCCGACGCGCGCAAAGTACCTCCAGCACGTCATCGAGGAGAAAGGCAATGACAAGCTGCTGCGCGAATCTGCGGGCTTCTACTCCTCGGCCGATCGCAAGTCGCGATTCTACTGGACCGACAACGAGGAAGAGACCTACCGCACGCTCTACCACGAAGTCGCGCACCAGCTCTTCGCGGAGACAAAAGACAACGCTCGCGGCGGCAGCAAGGGCAACAACTGGGTCGTCGAAGGCATCGCGAGCTACATCGAGACGTGGAAGATCGTCGACGGCAAGTGGCGCCCGGGGTACGAGATCGAAGGCCAGCGCATGAAGACCGTCAGGCACTTCCTCGCACAGAACGAGAACTGGGACCTCGCGAGTTTCGCACGCATCGGCCACGACAAGTTTCACAAGGAAGGCCGCGGCCTCAACTATGCGCTCTCCTGCGCGCTCAGCCATTTCTTCATGCACTACAAGGACGAGCTCTACAAAGAGGACTTCGTCCGATTCATCAGCGCCTACTACGGCGGAAAGGTCCGGCAGGACTCCTTGAGCGACTACATCACGGTCGAGGGAGCCGGGTCGAAGCTCTCGATTCTCGAAAAGCAATTCCGCGAGTACATGACGGATACTCCGCGTCCCAAGTACGGCGACGAAGAAGACGAGGAGAGCGGAGACTCCGAGGACGACCTCGAGGAGTAGGGCATTCCTACTCTGCATCCTTCACGATCAGCGGCAGTAAGTTATCGAGCCGAATGAGCGCCGGCGGTGCGAGCTCCAGTCGAACCCGAAGCTTCCGAGGTTTGATCGCAGACGCGCGAGGTTCCAGCGCTCGACGGAACCCGTCCGACCACCGCGGGCGACCCAGAACATCTAGCCGCCATGACTGAAGCGGAGCCACGTCGGCCCCTTCGCTGATCCACTGTCGAGCGTCGCCCACCGTTCGCCGGTATCAGCGTCGTGAAGCGAGACCTGGGTCGTCGTCGACCAGGCCGCCAAGGTCTCGCCGTCGGCGGAAAACGCGACGTCCCAGGGAAAGAGGCTGCTATCGAGGCGCGAGATTCGCCACGCCTTCTCCCACGTCCCGAGCCGGTAGGCCTGGTACCCTAGGCGTCGCTATGGGTGCGTACGGCGAAAACGATCGGTGGACGACGTTCAGTCGACGCGGCGAACTCGTCAGCAGTCGGGCTCGTTCTTGACGCGCCTGTCACGAACCGGCTGCCCGGGCCTCGCCATCAGCGTTCGGGGTCGTCCGTCGATCCTCTTCGTCGTCGGAGCTCTCCTCGGTCGACTGGACCGTGTCGGCGCGTCCGAACGGTACCCAGAAGAGAGCGACGAAGCCGATGGTCGCCGTCGCAGCTCCGAGGTAGAAGATCGCAGAGAGATCGTCGCGGTCGGAGACGCGCGCGAGGAGCGCACATCCGAGCAGACCGGCCATCGAGCCGAAGCCAGCCCCGGTGAGGTGCAGGAACGCTTGCGCGGTCGCGCGCACCTTCCGCTCCGCGACACGCTCGATGACGAGACTGCAACCGATGACGAAGAACACGATCGCAGGCGCGATCGTCAGCGTCGCGAGGAAGAGCGGCAGCTCGGTCGTCGACGTCGCGAAGACGAGATGTCGCACGATCACCGACGCGACCCCGACGACGAGTACGACACGCGCACCGACCCGCCGGTAGAACCGACGCAGAATCATGAAGAGCGGAATCTCGAGAACGACGCCGACCGTCAACATCGGCCCGAGCGACGCCTTCTCGACTCCTGCACGCTCGAGCGCGAGAGGCGTCATGTAGAACATCGCCGGAAAGCTCGCGAAGATGAAGAACGCCGCGACGAGCAGGCGCGAGAACTCCTTTTCGCGCAGCAGCTCACGAACGTCGTGAACGAACTTCTTGGCGCCCGGATCCCGCTTCAGCGGTGGCGTGTGCGGCCAGACCTTCGCCAAGAGGACCACCAACGCGTGGTAGGCGAGCCCGAACCAAACGATCGAGTCGTAGGTCGGATTCTCGAGCCGCGAGAGCCAATAGCCGATCGGAAAGGCGGGCAGCATCCAGCCGACCGATCCCCACAGGCGCAGTCGACCGAATTGAGCCACGGCGTCGTCCAGCTGGTGGAAGCTGAGCGCGTTGACGAGCGAGTTGCTCGGCAGCTGGAACGCTGCGTAGATCGCATAGCCGACGAGAACGTTAGCGAACGTCGGCGCGTGCCACCACGAGTAGAGCGCGACGCCGGCGCCGAAGTGCATCAAGACGATGACCCAGTTGACCGGCAGAAATCGGTCGGCGAGCGCCCCCCAGAGGAACGGGACGAACGTCGCGAGGCCCGCCGACGCGAAGACGAGCCAGCTGATGTCCTCGATCTCGTAACCGCGCGACTTCAGGTACGGCGTCAGAAACGGCAGAATGGCTCCACCGGCCCCGTACTGAAGGACCATCAGGACGACGAGGATGCGGGGGTACCCCCCGGAGACGGAGTGAGTTGGGGAAGCGCTGTCAGGCAAGCGCAGTATCGTAAGCCACGGGGCCGGGGGCCACAAGAAACGCTGGACCGTCGGCCTTCCTTGAGTCTATCTGCCCTGTTCGATTGGGCTGGCGGCGACCGAGGACCGTCGATATACTCGGCGGCCGCATGAGATTTCTTCGGTTCCTCTCCAGCCGGCCCCTCCTGGGGACCGGGCCCCTCCTGGCCACCGTGCCCCTCCTGCTGCTCGTGGTGCTGCTCGTCCTGCTGATCCAGGACGGCGCGGCGGCGCAGTGCGCCATGTGAAAGGAGAGCCTCGAGGGCTCCGGGTCGGGCACCGCGAACAACAAAGGCGACATCGCCGCCGGGTTTTACTGGAGCATCCTGTTCCTTCTCGGGACGATGTTCACGCTGGTCGGCGTCGTCATCGTGCTGATCGTGCGAGCCGCGAAGAATACAGCCCCGCCAGCAGAGAGCGCGCGAACCGCTCACGAGCCGAACCTGGCTTCCTAACCCTTGAACAAGCGAGTCCGTGACGTAAGAACATCGCTGGGCCCGAGAGTTCGCGACGGGATCACGGACGAGCGCGAGCCGCACGCTGCCGATCATCGAGCGTCGCAACGAGCTCATCGCGAGCTGGTCCCTCACGGACCTCGAAGAGACGAAGCTCCTGGCGTACCCCGCCGTGTCGGCAACAGGAGTAGCTGTCTCGCCCGGTCTTCATCGTTTCGCGACGGCCGGATCGGACGGCGCGCTCGAGGTCTTCGACCTCGAGGAGGAGAAGCTCGTCGGACGGCTCCGCCACCGGGACCGCGTCAGTGGTTTCACCTTCGGCCCACGTTCCGAGCGAATCGCGGCGGCGAGCCACGACCGCAAGGTTCACATCTGGGATCTCGAGTCGATGACGCGGTGGCGTACTCTCGAAGGGCACCTCGCGGAGTTGACACGGGTGCGATTCAGCCCGGACGGTCGACTGATCGCATCGTCCGGTCGGGAAAATCGCACGCGGCTCTGAGTTGCGCACACAGGAGAGCAGCTGCTCGCGACCTTCGGCGAGACCACCGAGCACGCCGACGACTCGGGGCGGCTCGGTCGAGGAAGCCCTCCTCGACTGGAACGATGCGCTCGAGCTCTCACCGGACAATCCCGAGCTGTTAGAGCGTCGCGCGAAGCTCCTCGATCGGCTCAATCGTCACGAGGAGGCGAGAAGAGACCTCGATCGACTCGCCGAAATCAAGCTCCTCGAGGCAAGTGTAGGCGAATCCGCGGCGCCGTGAGGGATCGTGAGGGGCCGTTGACCTGACCTCGTTCTTGCAGTTCCCCGCGAATGCCTCAAAATGCGGGACAATCCAGAATTCGCAAGGCAAGAAGGAGCGTACGGGTGAGCAAGAATCTCTTCGATCTGACCGGCCAGGTCGCGTTGGTCACGGGTGGTGCGAGCGGTATCGGCAAAGCGATGGCTCAGGCGTTCGTCGAGCATGGAGCCAAAGTGCTGGTCGGGTCACGCACTCCCGAGAAGGTCGAAGCAGCGGTCGCCGATCTTCAAGGCGCTACGGGGAAGGGCGACGACACGATCCAAGGACAGCCGCTCGACGTCACGAGTGACGAGAGCGTCGCTGCTGTCACCGCAGCGACGAAGGAATTGTTCGGACGCATCGACATCCTCGTCAACAGTGCAGGAATCATCATCAAGAAGCCGACCTTCGAGCTGACGCTCGAGGAGTTCAACACGGTCCACGAGTCGCACGTGACGGGAACGCTGCGCTGCTGCCAATCCGTCGGTGCGGTCATGCGCGAGCAGGGAAGCGGCTCGATCATCAACATCGCCTCGATCACGTCCTTCGTCGATCTCACGGAAGTTGCGGCCTACGCGGCTGCGAAAAGCGCGATTCTGGGCGTCACGCGAAGTCTCGCCAACGAATGGGCGAAGTTCGGCATTCGCACGAACGGCATCGCGCCCGGATTCATTCCGACCGACCTCAATCGCAAGTTCCTCGAAGGAACGGACCGCGGTCGGCGCATCCTCGAAAAGACGCCGATGGCGCGCTTCGGCACGGCCGACGAGATTTCGGGCGCGGGTGTGTTCCTCGCGAGCCCCGCGGCCTCGTTCGTCAATGGACAGACGATCGCCGTCGACGGTGGATACCTCGCCTGTGGAATCGGTGACACGTTTGCGCCTTGGGCGACGCCGGAGTAGGAGAGTGCGCGGAGGGTGGTGACCTTGGCGAGTGATCGCCCAGAATCGAGAGGACGCCACGTCGCTGCGACCCCCCGCGAGACTCGCCGGACCAGGTCGGCCGCTTCGCGTCCGACGTGAGCCCGCGAGCTTGTTGGAAGACGTTGGAGAATCAGGCGCTGGGCCACATTGTCCATGATCGATCTTCGGGGAGTCCGCAAGAACTACGATGACAAGGCCGCGGTCGCAGGCATCGACCTGACGATCGATCGTGGGCAGGTCTTCGGACTCATCGGACCGAACGGCGCAGGCAAGACGACCACGCTCAAGATGTTGTCGACATTGATCAAGCCCGATGAAGGCACGATCGAGATCGACGGCCTCGATATTTGTCGTGACGTTCGAGCGATCCGCCAAATCGTCGGCTACATGCCCGATGCGTTCGGTGTCTTTCGCGACCTCGACTGCGAGGACTATCTTCAGCTCTTCGGGCGCTCACACGGTATCGGTGGTAGCGAGCTCGAGCGGCGCGTCGACGATGTCCTCGAGTTGACCGACCTCGACACGGTTCGCACGCAGCTCTCGGGATCGCTGTCGATGGGCATGCGTCAACGGCTCTCCCTCGCCAAAACGCTGCTGCACGATCCTCAGGTGCTCGTGCTCGACGAACCGTCGAGCGGGCTCGACCCACGAGCGCGCATCGAGATCCGATCGCTGCTCAAGGAGCTCTCCCGCATGGGAAAGACAATCGTGATCTCGAGCCACATCCTCGCGGACCTCGAGGAGATCTGCTCGAACATCTGCCTCATCGATCACGGTCTCTCCGTCTGGAGCGGATCGCTCGACGAGCTCTCGCAGCAGCGACAGGGGGACAGCTCCTCGTGCTCGCTCGAGGTCAACGAAGTCGCGGTGCCGAGAGCCTCGGAGCTCCTTCGCGGTCTCGAATGCGTGCGATCCGTCGACGCGGGTGTCCGCAAGATCGAGATCGAGATCGAAAGCTCGCAGGGCAATCGAATCCTCGCAGCCCTCATCGACGCGGACATCGAGGTTTGCTCGTTTCATGTCGAGCGTGCGTCGCTCGAGTCCCTGTTTCTCGACGAGACCACCGGAACGATCGACTGAGAGATCGAATGAAGCTCCTCTCGCGATTCTTCGACAACCCACTGGTCGGCCGACAACTGTCGACGTCTCTCACGGGCAGTCGTCTCGCCGGGATCTACCTCTTCGTCAATGCCGCGCTGATGTGTACGGCGGGCGGTGTGCTCGCCTTCTTCATGGAAGAGGGAGCCGACATCTTCAACGGCCCTGGTAGCGTCTCCGGCGAGCTTCGTGGAGGACGCGTCCTTCACTACGCGAACTGCGGTGCGCTCTTCTTCCTGCTCGTGTTCCTTCTCCCGCTCCGCGCGACGGGGTGGTTCGAAGGACCTCGCTTCGGACGCGGCCTCGATCAGCTCCTCGTCACGGGCGTCTCCCCTCTTCGTCTTCACCTCGGGAACTGGGGACTCGGCCTGGTCTTTTCGGCGACCGTTCTTCTCGTCAGCCTTCCGTTCGCAGCAATCGCCTACGTCTTCGGCGGCATCGGAATCGGAGAGATGCTCAGGTCCTACGGGACCCTCTGGCTCTACTCGAACCTGATCATCGCGGTGACGATCGCGCTCGCCGTCTTCGAGCGAGAGATTCTTACCGTGGTCGTCTCGATGCTCCTCATCGGCGGGATCGGTCTGCTCTCGATCATCCCCGAACGCGACATGCTGATCTTTTTTCCGGCTGGAATCGGCGAGATCACACCGCTTCGGATCTTTTTGCGTGAGTCCGGGCTCTTGAGCTCGATGAATCTTCCGAGCTGGGCGCTCTCGGCGTTCCAAGGCTCGCCACGGTTCTTCTTCGGGTCGATTCCCCTGTCGATCTTCCCCTTCGGCCTCTGGACCCTGCTGACGACCGCATGTGTTCTCTACATCATCGCGGGCCCTGTGCACCAGTTCGACGCGGGTCTCAACAACTTCGGCACGGTCGTCCTACCGGGAGATCGCAAGCGTCGTGTCTTAGCGCGACTCCGGTTCATTCTGACTCGTCGTGTCGATATGGCCTTTCTCTACGAAAATCGCCCCGCCTGGTGTCTGCGCTGGGACGGTGTGCTGCGATTCCTCGCGGATGCCTTGTTCGTCCTGACGCTCTGGGGGGCGTTTCTCGGCGCGTTCCAGATCTTCTCGGCTCTCCTCGGGGGCGGACCGATGTGGAATCGAGCACGAAACGTCCCGGGCCTCGTGAATCACATGACCTTCCAGGTCTTCCTCTGGTTCAGCGCCGCTCTATTCGCCCTCTGGATCGTCCTGCGTGTGGACCATCGACGACGAGCACGCTGGCGACATCCTGTCGGCCGCTGGAAGGTCTCGCGGCAGATTTTCGTAGCGACTCAGTTCGCGCTCTACGCGGGAGTCTTCTACATCTGCCACGCGATCGCCTTCGACGCGTTCTTCTCCGGATTCGCGCTTCCCGCGGCTCCGGGAGCCCCCCGAGAAGCCCTGCGGGAAGAATGGCAGAGGCTCGTTCTCGGCGTTTGCGTGTACCTCACGAGCATGTTCTGTATCGGTCGACTTTACTCCGCGTTCTTTACGGGGACCTTGATCGCGCGAGCGGCTCTGCTCGTGACCGTCTTCGTGCTCACGGTGTTCTCCCCGATCCTTCTCGCGCTCTTGCGTCAGGGCCAAGTGCCCGAGATCTTTCGCGCTCTCTCGGGGTTCGCTCCAATGTTCTTGATGCGACTACCGCCGGAGTTTGCGACGACACCGACAGCCCACCAGACCTACTTTTACGCGACTCACGCCATCATCATCGCGGGATCGCTCCTCCTTCTCTTCCTCGTGCAAAGACGTGCACGACGCATCGAGCGCGATTCGAGTCGCGGTGTCGCGGCAAGCGTCGCGACGGTCGTCGGCGCGGTGGCGCTCGCCCTCTCGATCTTCACGACGAGCGAGCGAACCGCGCTGGCTCAGCGGGAGCTGGCCGAGAGTGAAACGAAGTTCGACAACGACCTCGGCATCGAGCTCGTCGAATACTCGCGCGGCTTCGGTCGGGCCCTCTTTCAAGGGGAGACCGACTTCATCACGCTCGTGCTCAAGAACCGCGAGAGCGAAGACGTGAGCGGAGAGCTCTGGCTCGCGTTCGACGGCGAGGAGAGCGAGCGCGCCGAGTTCGAGGTTCCGCAAGGAACGACGCCGAGATCCCTCGATGGCCCGCCTCGGGATCTGCGTTGGCGAAGACCACGAAGCGCTCGCAACGACATCCTCACGGAGCTTCCGACGGTCCTCCAAATCGAATCGGACGGAAGGAAGGCGCGCTTCTCGATCGATCCACCGAGCGTGTCGCTCCCGCAAGGGCGGAGGCGCGGAGGTGCCGCGTTCGTTCTCGTCGGCGAGAAGCCGGCGCAATCGAAGACTTGGGCCGAGGAGCTCGGAAACCTCTCGAAGGGCCGTCCACCCGAGCTCGTGAACGCGAAGGCGCTCTTCTTGCCCGAGTACGCGACCGACTACGATGGGGTCTCGACCGTCGTGCTCCGCCCTGCCGACCTCGCCACGTGCACGGCGCTTCAACAGTCGGCGCTCTACGATTTTGTACGTCTCGGGGGCGTTATCATCTTCTCGGGTCCGCTGAACGCTTCACGATTCGAAGCGGGTTCGGCGTGGCGAGAGATCTTCGACGAGGCCACCGAACGACGTGAATCTCACGACGGCTACGAGGTCATCTTTTTCGAGTGGGAGAGCGGCACGACGCATTCGACCAAGTTCGATGTCGAGAAGCTCCGTCTCCGACTTCCTATCGTGCACGACTACCCGGTCGGGTTCGGGACCATTCGGTACTCTGGCATCGATTTCGTCGAGCCGGCCCTTCCCTCTGAGATCACCGGCCAGCGTCTCTTTTGGCAGGGAATCTTCGCGTCGCAACCACATGGATGTTTCCCCGTCGCCGTCAGCGTCTCGCGTTTCGTCGATCGACAGCTCGAGAGCTACTCGGCGATCGGCGCGATCTTCGCGCTGTTCGTGACCTACGCGCTCGTGCTCTTCGCCGTTCTCTTTTTCGGGTTTCGCGGGAAGAAGAACGCAGGGCGACGCTGGGTCGCGATCGTAGTCATATCGGTGATCTTCGTCGCTCTTGTCCCGCCCGTCGGAATAATCGTCGACTCGGGAACCACGCAAGCGAGCCTGCGCGAGATCTCGTACTACCGCGCCGACTCCTCGAGCGGCGTCGCGCTCGGCCACCTGCACGTCCGCTCTTCGGGGAAGCAGGGACACGTCGCACGCCTCGACGCAGATCGTCTCTCGGCCTATCGCATCGGCCCGGGTCTCGCGTCGTCCCGTCGCAATTGGGGTCCCTGGTGGCAACCGAGGCTCCACCGAAGCCCCCTCACTCATATCGAGGGCGAGGACGCGAAGCACGATTTCGAGTTCCGCCTCGCGCCGTGGTCTTCACGTCAGGATCAGTTCATCGCCGACCTTCCCCCTCTCGACCTTTCGGGCGCGCGCGCGAGCTTCGAATCCAAGCCGCGTCTCCTATCCCTCGAGCTCCCTCGACTCACAAAACCCGCGATTCCCGAACGCGTCCATGTCGTCGCGATGAATTTCCGGGGTAAGCAGCCGATCATCGTTTACCCGTGCGCGTTCGATACGAGTGACGAGACCACGCTGCGAGGTGTCGTCGACATGACCAGCGAGCCGCCGCGCCCGGCCCGAGGAAGGCAGTTCGCCGTTCCCGCGAGCGACGGCCGTGGCGGCTCGTCGACGGCGATCTGGATTCACGAGATCGGCAGCCTGCGCGTCTCGTGGAACTTTCATCGACAGCCGCGCCTGTGGATCGTCTGGCGCGACGATCTCAGCTTCGAGCGCCCCGTCGACCCGCGGTACGCCCAAGGTTCAGGGCGAACGCCGTGGAGCGAGCGAACCTTCGAGCGCGATGGGACGGTCCACGCCTCCTCGAATCTCCGTGTCGTCGTTCTGGAGATCCCCGTCGAGGTCGAGCAGACCGTCAAACGTCGGCGCTGATACTCGGATCAGAACCGAAACGCTACCGAGATCTTCACGACGGCGACCGACTCGCGCA
>CAYZGY010000142.1:11880-12679 GCA_964478085.1 uncultured Planctomycetia bacterium | reverse complement strand
CGCTTCGACGTTGTGCCGTTCGAGAAGTTTCTCGAGAAGCAGGACAAGGATGGCGACGGATTCATCGTTCGTGACGAAGTCCCCGACGGTCCCTTGAAGCCACGCTTCAATCAGATCGATCGTGACAAGAGCGGTAAGGTCACGAAGCAAGAGTACGAGACGATGCGTGCGATCATGGACTCCGCGCAGAATGTTTGCATGGCGATTCGGCCGGGCGCGAAGGGGGACGTCACCGGTTCGCACGTGGTCTGGAAGTACCGCAGGAAGCTCCCGTACGTCCCATCGCCGATCGTCATCGGCGACGTGATCTTCCTCGCGAAGAAGGGTGGCATCGTGACGTCGCTCGACGCGAAGACGGGCAAGCTCCTGCGCGAGGGGCGCGTCTCGGCGCAGGGGAACTACTACGCTTCACCCGTCTCGGGAGACGGCAAGATCTACCTGATCAATCAGCGTGGCGACTTGAGCGTCATCAGCGCGATCGGAGAGTGGCGCGAGCTCCACAAGGCGAAGTTCGGCGAGCCGACCTACGCGACACCCGCGATCGCCGACGGGCGGATCTACCTGCGAACGTCGAAGGCGCTCTACTGCTTCGGCGAATCATAGTTCCTGATTCCAGAGTCGTTCGCGTCGGCCGTGGCCGCAGAGACCGCGACACCGCCGAGTTCCGAGCATGTTCTCGGGATGTGGGTGCTGTCGGCGGAGCCGCTCGCATCGCGGGGCCAGGGAGCGGGGATCCACCAAGAGCAACAACTGCGCATTCAACTCCTCTTGCGGGTGTAGTCCATCGATATAATTCGGG
>CAYZGY010000142.1:11206-11870 GCA_964478085.1 uncultured Planctomycetia bacterium | reverse complement strand
AAAGCCCCCCCCCGACGAAACGCCGGCGCCGAACGCGGTGACCACCCCCGCGGCCGAGGCGACGCGACTCGAGGAAGAGGCGGCGACGAAGAAGACCGATCTCGAAATCGCCAAGCGTCGGGTCGCTCGGACCGAGGCCGATATCGCAGCCGCGGAGGAGCGTCGAAATGCCGCGAACGAGCAGCTCGTCGCTGCGCTCTCGGCCCCACCGCTCGAGGACCCGGTCGGCAGCTCGACCCGGAAGGAGGCCGACGCAAACGTCGAGAATGCTCGGCGGGCCAAGGAGACGGTCGAGACCGTTCTCCGGCTCTACAGGGCTCGACTCGTAGAAGACCAGAAGAAGGCTCGGGGAAGAGACGCAAGCGCTCACGGACGCTTCGAAGAAAGCTTCCGACAAGAAGCTGGAGGTGGAACGCGAGCAGAAAGCCGACTCCGAGGCGAAACGCGAGCTGGAGGCCAAGACGCTCGACGTCGCGAAGGCTCTCGCGAAGGAGCGCCGCGACTCGATTCAGAGGTACGAGCGCTCTGTGAGCATGGTGCAGACGGCGCTCGAGGACTGGGCGCCGTCCCTTTCGTCACCGTTATCCGTGGTCGCTCGTCGTGAGCAGCACCCCACAACCCCACCCCAACCCCTAAAACCCAGCCACCACCCCATTACCCTACC
>CAYZGY010000142.1:0-11196 GCA_964478085.1 uncultured Planctomycetia bacterium | reverse complement strand
TTGGCACCGGTAAGCGGGGGGGGCGGGGGGGCCCCCCCCCCGCTCTACGCGAGCGACTCCGCTCTACGCGAGCGACCACGGCTTTCGCATCGGCTTCGACATCTTCTTCCGCGCTTCCTCGTCCTTCGGGAAGGTCTCGGCTTTCGGGTCCCACTCGAGCGGGCGGCCGAGGCGGAGGGCGATGTCGCCGAGGTGGCAGATCGATGAGACGCGGTGGCCGATGTCGACCGGGAAGTAGGGGTCTTTACGCGACTTCACGCAGTCGAGGAAGTTGCGGTGCTCGCCCTTCGGCTCGGTGAAGAGCTTCGTCTCGTCCTTGCCGATCTTCGACATCAGGATCTTCGGGTCGCTCGCGCGCAGCTTCGCACGCCAACTCGGGCTTTCGATCCATCCGTCGGTTCCCTCGAATCGGAGGCTGGTTCCTCCGTGATCGCAAATCATCTTCACGCCGTTCGCGTAGGTGTATTCGATGTGGTACTCCTTCGGCGTGTCGTAGAGCCCTTCCGTCCAGTAGTTGCCGCGAGCCTCGATCTTCACGGGGCCGCTGCGCTCGGTGTCGTTCGCCCACTGGGCCGTATCGAAGAGGTGCGTGCCCCAGTCGGTGATGATTCCGCCCGAGTAGTCGGAGATCCACCGGAAGTGGAAGTGCACGCGGTCCTTCGTGTACGGGGCCTCGGGCGCCGGGCCGAGCCACATGTCCCAGTCGAGATGTTTCGGGACGGGCTGCGGTGTCGGGTCGCCGGGGCGACCGGGCTGGTAGGGGAGCTTGACGCGAATCGTCTTGAGCTTGCCGATGCGTCCGTTGCGTACGAGCTCGGCCATGCGGTGGTAGAGCGCGATGGAACGGTCTTCCGTGCTCGTCTGGAAGACCTTGTCATGATTGCGGACCTCTTTCACGAGGATCTTGCCCTCGTCGAGTGTCAATGTGGGCTTCTCGCACTGGACGTCCTTGCCGGCACGCACCGCGAGCACGCTCATCAGCACGTGCCAGTGATCCGGTGTCGAGATCATCACCGCGTCGATGTCTTTCCGCGCGAGCACTTCACGGAAGTCCCCGTACGTGGCGCAGTCCTTGTTGCCGTACTTCTTGTTCGTCAGGTCGCGCCCACGTTCGAGGTGATTCTTGTCGACGTCACAGACGGCGAGGACCTGAGCGTCCTTCTGAGCGAGGAAGCTCGACAAGTTGCGTCGCGTGCCGTGACCACCCACGCCGATGCATCCGATCGTGATGCGCTCACTCGCTGCGACCTTGCCGTTCTTTCCCAGGGCTTCAGCCGGTACGTAAAGCGGTGCCGCGAAAGCCGCGCCCGCAGCAGCTGCCGTAGATCGAAGGAACGATCGTCGATTCGTCTTGTGGCTCTTCATTTGGCGATTCCTTTGGCGATTCCTTTGGCGATTCCTTTGGCGATTCCTTACCTTGCGCCCTCGCAGGACTCATCTTCCGATTTCACGCTAACATCTCGGCTCGTGAAGGCTCTACTCGTAACCCTGCGATTCGTTTGTCGAGTTGGCATGGGGGGACCTCTCACTTCGATGTCTCTTTCTCGATGCAGTAGAGATTCGAAGCTGTACGTAGAAACACCCGACCGCGACTGACGGCCGGCGACGCCATCGAGAGCTCATCGAGCTCGTTCGAATGGAGCAGCTCGAATTTCGGACCCGCGCGAATGACGTGGGTCGTTCCTTGCTCGGTCAGGCAGAAGATCTTGCCGTTGTACGCCCAAGGCGAAGACGTGAAGCTCGACTGAAACGGAAGCCGTGTCTTGCCGTAGACTTCTTCGCCCGTGAGCGCGTCATGGCACGTGATGAACCCGCGATCATGAATCGTGTAGAAGTGGCCGCGGTAGACGATCGGCGTCGTGTTGTACGGGCTGATGAGCGGTTGGTACCAGCGGATGAACTCGTTCGATGTCTCGCCCTTCGACAGCGTGATGTCGCCTTTCGCCCCGGGTCGAATCGCGTAGCCGGGTCGATGCTTATCGCCGATGTAGCCCGACGCGACGTAGACCATGCCGCCGCTCGCGAAAGGTGACGGAATGACGAGATTCGACATACGCCCTGCGAGCTCCCAGAGCACCTTGCCCTGGAGATCGTAAGAGCGAATCTTGCGCTTGCCGGCGACCACGATTTCCGTGCGCTCTTCGGTCACCCAGACGAACGGCGTCGCCCACGTGCTCTTCTCGTTTCGCAGAGTTCGCCAGCGCGGTTTTCCGGTCGTCGAGTCGAACGATTCGATGAACGACTCCTTCTGATTGTCGTAGACGATGATCACTTGATCTCCGTGGACGACGGGAGACGCCGCCGCGCCGTAGCCGTAGAACGTCTCCTCGGTCTTGATCTGCTGCTTCCAGACGAGCTCACCCTCGAAGTTGTAAGCGTACAGCCCGACGTCGCCGAATAGGACGTAGACGCGCTCGCCGTCCGTGACGGGAGTCTCCGACGCATAGGTGCTCTTGGGATGACGAGGAGCCTCGGGCTGTCCTCGATGAGCCTCCCGCGTCCAGAGGATCTTCCCCGTGTCGACGTCGACACAGTGCGTCAACCAACGGTGGATGCCCTTCGGGGGCTTACGACGTCCACCGCCGAGGTAGAGTCCGGCTTTGGGCTTGTCGTAGTCGCTCTCGCTCGTGACCGAGGTGACGAAAGCGCGGTTTCCGTACACGATCGGCGAGGACCAGCCCCAACCGGGAATCTCCGTCTTCCAGCGGATGTTCTCCGTCTTGCTCCAGCGATCCGGAAGTCGCGGGTCTTCTCTCGCGACTCCGGTCGCTTGCGCTCCTCGAAAGCGTGGCCAGTTTCCGTTCGGGTCGTTGATGCGGGCATCGCCACGGGCGCGTAGCTCCTTCCGAGGCGCGGTCTTCTTCTCGAGCTCGAGGGGGATGAACTGGACCCACGACGGATTCCGGCCCGTCTTGTAGACCGCGAGCTTTTCGAGGCGGCCGGTCTTCGGGTCGCGTCGGTAGGTCGTCAAGTCGTTCGACCGCTGCCCCGCGGCGACGACGAAGCGCTCGTCGGGCGAGAGGTTGAACGATCGCGGTGTCTTGCCCGTCGAGAACTGACCGATCGAGGTGAGCTTCCCATTCGACGGATCGACGGAGAATCCCGCGATGCTGTCGTGCCCGCGATTCGACGCGTAGACGAACTTCCCGTCTTTCGTGATCTCGATGTCGGCGCAGGAGTTCTGTGCCGAGAAGCCCTCGGGAAGCGTCGAAACGGTCTGGAAGGGCTTCAGCACGCCGCGCTCGGCGTCGTAGTGGTAGGCCGTCACGCTCGATCCTTTTTCATCGTCGAAGTAGATCACATCGACGGAGGGATGAAACGCGAGGTGGCGCGGCTCGAGACCCGCAGCAGGATTCACGATCAGCGGGTCGTTGGCACTGAGCTTGCCCGTCTTCTCGTCGAAGCGGAATTGGTAGACCGCGTTGGGGCAAGTGTGTGGGACGAGCACGAACCGGTTCGCCTGATCCGCGAGAATCGCGTGCGCGCAGCGGTGCGTTTCGATCGTGCTGATCGTCTCTCCGACGGTTCCATCATCTCGAATGTCGTGCGACGAGACTTTTCCACCACTGTACGACGCCGCCAGCAGCCACTTCCCCGTGCGGTCGAGAGCGATGTACGCCGCGTTCGAGTCGATCCGCTTCGTCCCGAGGTGGCTGAGCTCACCGCTCCTGCCGATCTGATACGTGGCGACGCTCTCGGCCGATCGCGCCGCGACGTAGAGGCGATTTCCTCGAAGCCACTGCGGCCCCGGCGCACCCGGAAGGTTCTCCTTGCCAGCGGGCCTGAGCTCTCCCGTTCTCAGGTCGAGATCGTAGAGGAAGAGCTGATGGTCCTTCGCTGCGGAAACGACGACTCGCGCGTGCTCGGCGAAGAGTGAAATCGGAGCGAGAAACGCGAGCGATAGAGTGAGCGCCAGCGTGCGGGATCGGGAGAGGCTCAGGGGCATTTCGATAAGGTTCCGAAGGGTGATCTGGGAGACTCCGTCGACCGAGCATCGTAACGCGTACGGAGTGCGGCCATCGACCTTCGAAATCCTCTTTCGTGAGGGCGGCCGAGCTGGCGCGCCTGCACCGTCATCCGTTAGTCTGTCTGTTTCCCATCCTGGATTCACGAGAGGTGATGTCTTGCGAAGTCGAAGCAGTCTTCTGTTCGTGTCGGTCGTATTCGTAGGTGTGCTCGGTGCGTCGTGTGCGAGCGCATCCGAACGCTGGGCGTTTCGCGTGCATTCGATCAACGATCGCTCTCCGTTCGAGGCCGCCGGCGCGGCCGACTTCGACGGTGACGGCAAGCTCGACGTCTTTTCCGGAGACTCGTGGTACGAGGCGCCGACGTGGCTGCGTCACAAAGTCCGCGATGTCGAGGCCGGGCGGAATCCGCACTACTGGGAGGATTTCGCCGATCTGCCTCTCGATGTCGATGGGGACGGCGACATGGACATCGTCACGTGCAACTACTTCAGCAAGAAGATCGCTTGGGTCGAGCATCCCGGTGATCCGACGAAGCAGTGGATCGAGCACACGATCGACACGCCGGGGCCGAGCGAGACGGGGCAGCTCGTGGACATCAACGGGGATGGCAACGTCGACTTCCTTCCGAACACGGTCAGCGTCGTCACTTGGTACGAGATCGTTCAGCGCAAGCCGGAGGTCGTCTGGAAGAAGCACGACCTCGGTCGCGAGGGGGCCGGGCACGGCGCGGGCATCGGAGATATCAACGGTGACGGTCGCCTCGACATCATCACGTCGAAGGGCTGGTACGAGCAGCCGGCCGACTCGAAGTCGGACGCATGGAGGTTCCACAAGGAATTCCAGCTCGGCGGCGCGAGCATCCTGATTCTCGGAAACGACCACGACGGTGATGGCGATACGGACATCCTCTGGGGTATGGGGCACACCTACGGGCTTTACTGGCTGCGACAGTCGAAAGACGCGAGCGGCAAGCGCGTCTGGGAGAAGATCGAGGTCGACAAGTCGTTCTCGCAGGTTCACGTGCTGCACCTCGCGGATCTCGATGGCGACGAGAAGCCAGAGATCATCACCGGGAAGCGAGTCTACGCGCACGAGGTCGAGCCGGGCGCGACGGATGCATCGTGCGTGTACGCGTTCCACTACGATCGGGGGGCGAAGAAGTGGGTGAAGCGGACGATCTACGAAGGCGTTCCAGCGAAGAACGCGCCGGCGAAGGCACAAGATCGCTGGGCGCTTCAGGACTTCGAGCGAGGAACGGTCGGCACGGGTCTTCAGCTCGATACTAAGGATCTCGACGGCGACGGCGATATCGATCTCATCTGCCCAGGGAAGACGGGGCTCTACTGGATCGAAAATCTGCGGATCGACAAGAAGGGCGCGAAGAAGTGACACGCGTCGTCTGCGGCATCCTCGCGTTCTCGGTGTTCTTCGCGATTCCGTTCACCGAGATGCCGTTCGGGCGTGGGGAAGGTCGTGAGGCGACACCTGCCGAGAACTTTCGCGTGCCGGACGGATTTCGTGTCGAGCGCATCCGCTCCGCGCAGGAGGACGAGGGCTCCTGGATCAGCATGTGCTTCGATCCGAACGGACGGTTGATCCTCGCGCGCGATCGACTCGGCATCCTTCGACTCACGCTGCCGACAGAGACGGCGCCGGCGAAGGTCGAGGTCGTCGACGACACGTTGAAGCACTGCCGCGGCGTGCTCTTCGCGCACGGGCATCTCTGGGCGCAGGCGACGAACAGCAAGGGCTTCTATCGGTTGTCCGATACGACGGGTGACGATCAGCTCGACCGGGTCACGCGCATCAAGCCGATTGCGTACACGAGTCGCTACGGGCATGGCGGCAACCAGCTGAAGCTCGGGCCGGACGGCGCGATTTGGCTCGTCGTCGGAAACGACGTCGGGCTCATCGAAGGCACATCAGCCGACTCGCCGTACCGCGATCCGCGCGACGATCATCTGATTCCGTACCCGCGCGATCACGTCGAAGAGGTGCGCGTCGGCCGCATGTATCGATTCGATCCGCGCACGGACGAGTGGCTCTGCTTCGCGGGCGGCTTCCGCAATCAGGTCGACATCGCCTTCGATCGCGAGGGAGAGATGTTCACCTTCGATGCAGACATGGAGTGGGACATCGGAACACCTTGGTATCGACCCGTGCGCGTCAACCACGTCATCTCGGGGGGCGAGTACGGCTGGCGTTGGGAGACGGGAAAATGGCCGGCGTACCTTCCCGATTCGCTGCCGACGACGATCGACTACGGGCTCGGCTCCCCGACCGGGCTCGAGTTCGGAACGAAGAGCTCGTTTCCCTCCGCGTACCGCGAGTCGCTCTTTCTTGGAGAGTGGCAGAACGGACGGATACTGCGCACGATCTTGACGCCGAAGGGCTCGAGCTTTTCGGGCACGATCGAGTCCTTCGTCGAGGGGGGGCCGCTCAACGTCGCCGATCTGTGCTTCGGGCCCGATGGCGCGCTTTGGTTCATCACGGGAGGTCGTCAGTCGCAGTCGGGGCTCTACCGAGTCTCGTGGGTCGGGAAGAAGGAGCCGATTCCACCGGGGAAAGATCTCGAGGTGGAGCTCGGCGCCATCGAGCAGCGAAAGCTCCGACGTCGACTCGAGGCCTTTCACCGCGGTTCCGTCGATGGAGCCGTCGACGCCTCTTGGCCGCACCTCGACAGCGACGATCCGTGGTTGCGTTTCGCGGCGCGCATCGCCGTCGAACGGCAGCCCGTGAAATCTTGGCGCGAGCGTGCCTTCCGAGAGACGAAGGCGACCGGCTCGCTCACCGCGCTGCTGGCCCTCGCGCGAGTCGGCGCGAAGTCGGACCAAGCGAGGATCGTCCAAGAAGTCTTGCGACGCGCGGGGAAGTCGCTCGAGCGAACGGATCTCCTCACCGCGTTGCGGACGCTCCAGCTGACGTTTGCGCGACAGGGCAAGCCGACGAAGGAGCTCGCAGCGTTGACCGTCGCAAGTCTCGATCCGCTCTTTCCGCACACGAGCGCTCCCGTCAATCGCGAGCTCGCGACGCTTCTCGTCTATCTCGACGCTCCGCGCATCGTCGAGCGCTGTGCGAGACACCTCTCGAGCAGCGAGGGGCAGGAGGAGCAGATCTTCTTCGCGAAGCTCGTGAGTCGAGTCACGTCCGGCTGGGACGTCGCGTCGCGTCGCCTCCTACTTTCCTGGTTCGCGAAAGCGCCTCGTTTTCGAGGTGGTCGATTCTTGAAGAAGGGCATCGACAAGATGCGTACCGACTTCCTCGCGTCGCTCAGCGCGGACGATCGCGCAGCACTCGAGGAGGAGCTGGCGAGCCTCCAACGCGCGCTCGCGGGCGGTGAGGCCGCGACGGTGAAGCCCCGGCCCTTCGTCAGGAAGTGGACCGTCGACGAGCTCCGACCGGCCCTCGCAGATCTCGAGAAAGCGGAAAAGCGTTCGTCGTTCGCCGCCGGCAAGCGCGCGTTTCACGCCGCGGGCTGCGCGCGCTGCCATCGATTCGGAGACGAGGGGACGGCAATCGGCCCTGACCTGACGAACGTCGGTCGTCGCTTCGACGCGCGTACGTTGCTCGAAGCGATCATCGAGCCGTCGAAGGTCGTCGACGAGAAGTACCGTCCGGTCACGTACGTGCTCGCGGACGCAAGCGTCGTCACGGGACTCGCGTCCGGAGTGTCGGGCAAGGAGCCGACGATCCAGACTCACCTCTTCGAAGGGAAGTCCGTCAAGGTCGCGCGCGCCAAGATCGTTCGTTCGACGCCCTCGCCGACCTCTCCGATGCCGACCGGTCTCATCGATGTGCTCGAGCGTCGCGAGATCCTCGACCTGATCACGTTTCTCCGGGGAGACATCGTTCCTTGATCCTCTCGCGAATCTCCGTGCTGACGGTTTCTCTCCTGACCGCGACCCTGGGCTGCGCGGCGGAACGGCTTCCTCCGATCGGCGATTTCCCCTCGATTTCCGGACTCCCCGACCCTTTCCTCTTCGTCGACGGCACGCGCGTCACGTCCGCCGACTCGTGGAAGGTTCGGCGAGATGAGATTCGCGCGCAACTGCTCTACTACCAGTACGGCTCCGTTCCGCCAGTGCCTGACAACATCGTTGCGACGGAGACTTCATCGAAGACCGTCCTCGACGGCGCGGCGATCTCCAAGGAGCTCGTCCTCGCGATGGGGCCAGGGAGTTCGCTGCGCCTGCGCATGACGCTCCTGATCCCGAATCGACCGGGACGCTTTCCCGTCGTCATCGAGAATGATTCCGGTCTGGGTGACGTACCGTACGCCGCCGAGCTCATCCGTCATGGCTATATCGCCTGCGAGTATCTGCGCGACGATCTCGACCCCGACAAGCCCGATGTCGTCGGGCCGGCCCAAGCGGCGTATCCCGAGCACGATTGGGCTACGATCGCCGTCTGGGCGTGGGGCGGTCAGTGTGTCGTCAGCTACCTCCTGACGCGTGACGACGTCGATCCGAAGCGCATCGCGATCACGGGTCACTCGCGTGGAGGAAAAGCGGCGCTTCTGACGGGCGCGCTCGACGAGCGCATCGCCCTCGTCGCTCCGAACGGATCGGGAGCCGGCGGAGCGGGGTGCTATCGTGTCTCGGGGCCGAAGTGCGAGACGATGGAGCTCATCACCGATCCGAAGCGCTTCGGGTATTGGTTCCATCCGCGCATGCGTGCGTTTTGGGGGCGCGTCGATCGGCTTCCCGTCGACCAGCATTTTCTCAAGGCGCTCGTCGCGCCGCGGGCGCTTCTGTCGACGGATGCGACCGAGGACCTCTGGGCGAATCCGCTCGGCACGCAAGCGTCTCACCAGGCGGCCATCGAGGTGTACCGTTTCCTCGATGCGCGGAAGCGGATCGCGCTGCACATGCGACCAGGCCGTCACGACTTCACGAAGGCGGATCGCGCAGCGCTGCTCGAGTTTCTCGAATGGCAGCTCTTCGATCGGCGTCCCGAGAAGCCTCGCGATTTCAACCAGTGGCCCTATCCTGAGGCGAAGCTCGAGCTCTCTTGGCGCGCGCCACTGCTCGCGGGTGATCCGGCGACGGTGACACGTCGCGTCGAGTCAGCACGTCACGTCGACGTCTTCCGCGTGCGCGGTCGCTTCGGCGGTTGGCCTGCGAACCACGGGCTTTGGTCTTGGGGTGACGAGATACTCGTCGGCTTCAGTGTCGGATTTCATCGCGACCTCGGTTCCTACCGTCACGCGATCGATCGTGGGAAGCCCGAGGAGCATTGGCTCGCACGCAGCCGTGACGGTGGCGAGACGTGGGAGCTCGATCACCCTGGCGCTCGAGGCCAGCTCGTACCGCGAGGCGAGTTCCTGCACGGCGTCGAGGCTCCGTACTTGAAGTTCCTCGAGCCCGCCCAGAATACGAAGCCGATCCCGTTCACGCATCCCGACTTCGCGATGACGCTACGCACGACGCAGGTCGATCGTGGGCCCTCGTGGTTCGCGTACTCGACCGATCGCGGTCGGACGTGGACGCGACCCTTCCGATTTCCGAACCTCGGCACGAAGGGCATCGCCGCACGGACCGACTACCTCGTGACGAACGCTTACGAGTGCTCGCTCTTTCTCACGGCGGCGAAGGCGGATGGCGAGGAGGGGCGACCTCTCTGCGCGAGGACCCGCGACGGCGGCAAGACGTGGAAGCTGCAATCGTTCATCGGTCCCGAGCCAGCGGGATTCACGATCATGCCGTCGACCGTTCGCATCGACGATCGTCGACTCGTCAGCGCCGTGCGTCGTCGCGAGAGATCGCGACGATTCATCGAGACATGGGAATCCGCGGACAACGGCGCGAGCTGGTCGAAGCTCGGTGGCGTCGTCACGACGACCGGCGCGGGAAATCCTCCGAGCCTGATCCGCCTGAGAGACGGCCGGCTCTGTCTCACCTACGGATTTCGTGCTCCCCCCTTCAGCATTCGCGCGCGACTGAGCTCCGACGGCGGACAGACGTGGAGTCCGAGCCTGATCCTCCGCGACGGCGGCGGTGGGACGGACCTCGGCTACACGCGCAGCGTCGAGCGACCCGACGGCCAGGTCGTGACGATCTACTATTTCCACGAGGAGCCGCGGGGCACGCGCTTCGTCGGGGCGACGATTTGGGATCCGGCGAAGCTTTGATCGGCTGCAAGCCTTACGCTTTCCCCAGCCCGAGCTCCTCGCGGCAGTACGCGAGGCTCTGCTCGAGGTCGAAGCGCTGCTGTGCCTTTTCGTCTTCCTTCGGGCGACCCGCGGGAAGCGTGTAAGGCTTGCCGCGTTTGGCGAGGGCGACGTAGCGCGCGAACTCGTGCGCGCGTGCCTTCGGGAACCGCTTCCAGAAGTCCTGCTCGAGATAGTTCATCTGGCCGGCCCACCTGTACGAGATGATCTCGAGCACGAACGGAGCCTTCGGAGCGACCACTTGGAATCGTGCGAGGTAGGCTTTCCAGTCGGTGAGTCCTTGCCCGACGTTCGCCCACATCGCCGTCGCGCCTTTGTCGGTCTCCCAGATCATCGTATCGCGGATGCCTGCCGAGACGGCGTAGGGGCCGAGGAGGTCGAGGTTGACCATCGGGTCCTCGAGGGTCCAGGTCGCGTTGCCCGAGTCGATCGTCGCGCCGACGAAGCTCTTGCCCGCCGCTTCGATGAGCTCGACGAGCTCCCAGGCCTGCATGTCGCCGGCGTGGTTCTCGATCGCGAGCTTGACGCCGGAGTCTTCGGCTTCACTCTTGACGGCCTTGCAGACCTTGACGGTCTCCTCGATATGACGGTAGATCCCGCCGTCACCGTCGCGATCACGTCGGTTGCCGAGGTAGCAACGCGCGACGTTCGCGCCGAGCGACTTTGCCGTGCGGATCAAGAGGCGTGCGTGGTCTTCGGCCTTGCCCCAACGCTTCTCTTTGTACGAGTTCGAGGTCGGGCAGATGCTCCCCGTTCCTGCTTGCAGCTCGATGCCGGCGGCCTTTGCCTGCGCGCCGATCTTTCCGAGGTAGTCGGCCTCGTGACTCTCGTAGACGTTGAGGTCCGAGAGGAGCAGCGTGTCGACTTTCTGCGACGCGGCGTACTCGATGAGCTTCGGAGCCTTCCAGCCGAATGCACGGATCGAGAAGTTGTCGAGACCGAGGCGCGTCTTTCTTCGCGGTTCGGGGGAGGCGAGAGCGGAGAGGGGGCTCGAGATCGCAGCGGCGCCGGAGCCGGCGAGCAGGCCGGCACCTGCACGGCGAAGGCTGGAACGCCCGT
>CAYZGY010000141.1:7131-12898 GCA_964478085.1 uncultured Planctomycetia bacterium | reverse complement strand
GCTCGTAGTTCTCAAGTCTCTCAGCCTCAATCACCCTCGGCTTAAAGGTCTCGAACGCCGTGAGGGGCTCGCCGGTAGTGTTGAGCGACTCGAACATATCGAACGCGAAGTCCTCGTTCTTCGCCCCCGCGGCGCCGACGATGCCCGCGCGGGCGTGAATCGGCGCGACGCCGCGGTGGATCTGCAGCGTACGGATCGCGATCGCCGTGTCGAGATTGCCGGCGAAGTCCAGATAGCCGACGGCACCGGCGTACGTACCGCGTCGCGTCGTCTCCAGCTCGTCGATGATCTCCATCGCGCGAATCTTCGGCGCTCCCGAGACCGTCCCGGCGGGAAAGCACGCACGGAACGAGTCGATCGGCGTCAGCCCCTCGCGCAGCTCCCCTTCGACCTCGCTGACGATGTGCATGACGTGGGAGTAGCGCTCGATGACCTCGAGCTTCGAGAGCTCGACCGTGCCGAACTGCGCCACGCGACCGACGTCGTTGCGTCCGAGATCGACGAGCATGCGATGCTCGGCGAGCTCCTTTTCGTCGGCCTTGAGCTCGGCCTCGAGCGCGAGATCCTCCTCGTGGTCGACGCCGCGTCGACGCGTTCCGGCGATCGGCCTCACGAATGTGCGCGCGCCTTTCGTGCGAACCATGATCTCCGGCGAAGAGCCGATGATCGACGTGTCCTTCCACTCGAGGTAGAAGAGGTACGGCGAAGGATTGAGCGCGCGAAGGCAACGGTAGACCTCGAAGGGATCGACCTCGACCTTCTTCTGGAATCGCTGCGAAAGGACGACCTGGAAGATATCGCCCGCAAAGATGTACTCGCGGGCTCGCGCGACCGCGGCCTCGAAGTCCTCGCGCGTGCAGTTCGACTCCATCCCCTCGGCGATCGAGCTCTTCCGCAGGGACTTCATCGTATGGAAGACGTTTTCATCCTGGGTTGGAGTCGAAATCGCGTCCTGCAGCTCGTCGATGCGCCGTATCGCGTCGTCGTAGGCGCTTCGCAAATCTCCCGAAGCGTCCGACGGATCCGAGACGTGCGCGTTCGCAATGAGAAAGACGCGGCGCTTGGCATGATCGAACGCGACGAGCGTGTCGTGAAAGCGCAGGAGGGCGTCGGGAAGCTCGGTCTCGCGCGAATGCGCGTCCGGGATGCGCTCGATGTAACGAATCGTGTCGTAGCTCAGGTAACCGACCGCACCACCCGTGAGAGGCGGCAGCCCCGGAACGGGGGAAGAACGAAACGGCGCGATCGTCTCCTCGAGGATGTCGAAGAAGTTCCCTTTGCGCTCCTCGACCGTACCGCTTCCTCGATCGATACGAACCTGATCCCCGACGGCCGAGATCGTCAGGAACGGTCCACGCCCGAGAAACGAGTAGCGGCCGATGCGCTCCCCGCCCTCGACGCTCTCGAAGAGGAAGGCCGGATCGTCGCTGCCGCGCAAACGAAGGAAGGCCTGCACGGGCGTGAGCGTATCCGCCGAGAGCTCGCGGTAGACCGGCACCAAGGTGCCTTCGCGGGCGTGGGCTTCGAACTCGGAGAACTGCACGGGTCACGGTCCTTTCGGAAGCTGCGCCTCCCCTTCGGAGCAGCGCCAGCCGATCGAGCGCCCCAAAAAAAAACCTCCCAACCGAACACGTCGCGGCTGGGAGGGAAGAATCCTTACCAGCTTCTTACGAAGGCCACCAAGCGCGGACGTCATGCGACGCGCGCGTTGCGATACTCAGAAGTGTGGGAACCGTAAGAAGCATCTTTGTCTCGTGAATCGATCCTGGTGACGAAGTATAGGACCAGGGCTCTTGCCAAGTCAAGCTACGTCGGCACGACGCCCGTCGAGGCTCGTGCCTTGCCGAGAAACTCTCGCAAACATCGCGCCGTGTGCGATCGGGCCAGACGCGAGGTCCCCGACTCCTGGACGAGGCCCGCGACCGGCCCGGCGTAGAGCAGCTCGCCGCCCTCCTCTCCCCCCTCGGGGCCGAGATCGACGATCCAGTCGGCTCCCGCAACGACCTCAAGGTTGTGCTCGATGACGACGACCGCGTGTCCGGCTCGTGAGAGCTCGCGCAGGACCTCGACGAGGCGAGCGACGTCCTGCATGTGGAGTCCCGTCGTCGGCTCATCGAAGAGGTAGAGACACTTTCCTCGCGTCGTCTTGCCGAGTTCGACCGCGAGCTTGACGCGTTGCGCCTCCCCGCCCGAAAGTGTCGTCGAGGTCTGACCGAGCGTCAGGTACGAGAGCCCGAGCGACTCGAGCGCGCGGAGCGGTCGGCAGAGCTCGCGGAACGCGTCGAAGAACTCGAGCGCCTCCTCGACCGACATCGCGAGCACGTCGGCGATCGTCTTGCCGTGATAGGTGACCTCGAGCGTCTCGGGGTTGAAGCGCGAGCCCCCGCAGACCTCGCAGTCGACCGTGACGTCCGGCAGAAAGTTCATCTCCATCCGCGTACGACCCTGCCCGGCGCAAGCGTCGCAGCGCCCACCGGCGACGTTGAACGAGTAGCGTCGTGCGTCGAAACCACGAGCCTTCGACTCGGGCAGCGCCGCGAAAATCGCGCGGATGCGCTTCCAGAAGCCGACGTAGGTCGCCGGCGTCGAGCGAGGCGTGCGACCGATCGGGAGCTGATCGACCTCTCGCAAAAGCTCGAGCTCGTCGATGCCGCGCACACGTCGAACGCCCTTCGGCAACTTCGCGACACCACGGAAGCGCCGGCGCACGGAATCCTCGAGGAGATCACGAACGAGGGTCGACTTGCCCGCCCCCGAGACTCCCGTCACGACCGTGACGGCGCCGAGAGGAAAGCGAACGTCGATGTTCTTGAGATTGTGCAGCGTCGCGCCTTCGACGGCGATCGAAGGACGATCATCGAGCGGGTCGTCCGCGAGCTCGAAATCGCGCTCGTCGCGCTCGCGGAAGTACTGTCCCGTCGCGGAATCTTCGCACGCGATCACGGCGTCGATGTCCCCTTGCACGACGACCTCGCCACCGTGGCGCCCCGGTCCCGGTCCCATGTCGAGGATCTCGTCGGCTGCCTCGATCGTCGCGTCGTCATGCTCGATGACGTAGACGCTGTTTCCTTGATCGCGCAGACGACGCAGCGTCGAGAGGAGCTTGTCGTTGTCCCGTGGATGGAGCCCGATCGTCGGCTCGTCGAGGATGTAGCACGCGCCGCGCAAGCTAGAGCCTAGCTGCGACGCGAGCCGGATGCGTTGGGCCTCGCCACCCGAGAGCGTGTTCGCCGTACGGTCGAGCGTCAGGTAGTGAAGTCCGACCTCCTCGAGAAAGCGCAATCGTGAGGTGATCTCCTCGACGATCGGCTCGACGACGAGCGCCCTCCGCGGTTCGACATCGAGCGAGTCGAGCGACTCGCGCAGCTGCGTCACGGTCGCCCGCGTCATCTCGCCGATCGTGCGTCGGCCGACGGTCACCGATCCCCAGCGCGCGTGGATACGCGAGCCACGACAGGCATCGCAAGTCACCGGCGTGCCCGTGTCCGAGAGAAAGTACTCGCGATCGTCCTCTTCGAGCTCTGCGAGCGTCTCACGGACGAGCGGCAGCAAGCCCCCGAATCCCGACTTGTTGCCGTCGAAGAGAACCTTGAGGGCGCGGCTGCCCCACTCGGACAGCTCTCGCCCGTCGCTCGGCAAGCTCGAGACACCGGCGACCTCGCGCAGAAAGCTGCGGCGCGTGCCGCGCGGAAAGGGCCAGTCGTCGAGGAACGAGAGCGGGTTGTGCCGCTTCGCTTCGATCGCGACATCCCAGTCCTCGATGAGCTTGTACGGATCCGGCTCGAGCACCGCACCGTAGCCTTCGCAGGCCGGGCAAGCACCGTGACGCGAGTGGAAGCTGAAGTTGCGCGGATCGGGCTCCTCGAAGTCGAGTCCGCAGGACGGACACGAACGATGCTGATTGAAGAGTGTCTCCGTGCCGTCTCCCGAAACGAATCGCACGACGCCCGCCCCGAGATCGAGCGCGCGGCCGACATCGCGCGCGAGCGTCGCTCGATCGTCGTCGTCGCTGGCGACCTCTCGAACGACGAGATCGATGTCGTGCGCACGATGCCGCTCGAGACGCACCTCTTGATCCGTCGGAATCGTCATCCACCTGCCGTCGACCCGGGCCTCGAGAAGCCCGCGACGGGCCGCGTCGGTGAAGATGCGATGGTGGAAGCCCTTCTTGCCGCGGATGACCGGAGCGAGCAGCTTGCCGCCCTGCTTCGCGAGTCGCGAAACGTCGTCGACGATCTCATCGATAGCACGCGGCACGACCTCGACGTCGCAGTCCGGACAGACCTGCACGCCGACGCGCGTGAAGAGAAGGCGCAGGAAGTGATAGATCTCCGTGACCGTTCCGACCGTCGACTTGCGACCACCGACCGTCGTGCGTTGCTCGATCGCGACGGCGGGCGGAATTCCTTCGAGGTGATCGATGTCAGGTCGGTGGAGATCCTCGACGAATTGACGCGCGTACGGCGAGAGGCAGTCGAGGTAACGACGTTGTCCCTCCGAGAAGACGATGTCGTAGAGGAGCGACGACTTGCCCGCGCCGCTCAATCCCGTGACGACGACGAACTGATTGCGCGGCACCTCGACGGTGAGATTCTTGAGGTTGTTCTCGCGCGCGCCGACGACACGAACGACTCCTCGGGCCCTCCCGGAGGATCGCACGGAAGACCTCGCCCGGCGGCGCTTGGCGACCGTCTTGGCCTTCTTCTTCGCGCTCTTCGCGCCACGCAGCTCGTCGAGGCGCTTCGCGAGCCAGGTCCCCGTGATCGAATGCGGCTCGGCCGCGACGAGCTCTGGCACGCCAGCGACGACGAGCTCACCGCCACCGTCACCCCCTTCCGGGCCGAGATCGACGAGCCAATCGGCTTGAGCGAGAACGTCGAGGTGATGCTCGATGACGATCACGCCGTGCCCGCGATCGACGAGGTCGTGAAGCACGTCGACGAGACGGCGCACGTCGTCGAGATGAAGGCCCGTAGTCGGCTCGTCGATAAGGAAGAGCAAACGCCCGTTCCGCTTCGCGGACATCACCTTTCCCGCGAGCTTGAGCCGCTGTGCCTCACCGCCCGAGAGCGTGTTGATCGGCTGGCCGAGCGCGAGGTATCCGAGCCCGAGCGAGGCGAGGAAGCGGAGCTTGTCGACGAGCGCCGCGTCCTCCTCGAAGAACTCGATCGCGTCGTCGATCGTCAAGTCGAGAACCTCGTCGATCGACTTGCCGCGCAAGCGCACCGCGAGCACCTCTGGGCCGAAGCGCTTGCCGCCGCAAGCGTCGCAGGGAATCGAGACGTCCGAGAGGAACTGCATCTCGACTTGGACCGCTCCCGCGCCCTCGCACTCGCTGCAGCGTCCGTCGGCGACGTTGAACGAGAACCAGCTCGCGTCGATGCCCGCCTCGATCGCGTCCTCCGTCTCGGCGAAGTGCTGGCGGATCGAGCTCATGATCTTCGTGTACGTCGCCGGGTTGCCGCGCGGCGTGCGCCCGATCGGCGACTGGTCGACGAGAACGACCTCGTCGACGAGATCGAAGCCTTCGATCGAATCGACGTCGACCTCCCCCTCGATCGGCTGCCCTCGGCTGCGCTCGTACGCGCGCCAGAGGACGTCGTGAACGAGCGTGCTCTTGCCCGAGCCCGAGACGCCCGAGATCACCGCGAAGCGATCGACGGGAAGCTCGAGATCGAGATCGCGCAGGTTGTTCTGCCGCGCGCCGCGAATGCGAAGGGCGTGCGTCGGATCGAACCCGCGGCGCGACTCGGGAATCGTCAGAGAA
>CAYZGY010000141.1:0-7121 GCA_964478085.1 uncultured Planctomycetia bacterium | reverse complement strand
CGATGGCGACGCACCTCGTCGACCGTCCCGCTCGCGACGACCTGGCCGCCCTGCGTTCCCGAGCCCGGGCCGAGGTCGATCAAGTTTTCGGCGGCCTCGAGGATGTCGGGGTCGTGCTCGACGACGACGACCGTATTTCCGCGGTCGCGCACCTGCCGAAGGATCTCGAGCAGTCGGTCGTTGTCCCGCGCGTGGAGGCCGATCGAGGGCTCGTCGAGCACGAAGAGCGTGTCGACGAGCGACGCGCCGAGCGCCGCCGTGAGGTTGACCCTCTCGACCTCGCCGCCCGAGAGCGTGCGCGATTGCCGATCGAGCGTCAGGTAGCCGAGACCGACCGAGTCGAGGTAAGACAGTCGCGACGCGAGCTCCTCGACGACGAGCCGCACGGGACGCGATAGATCGCGAGCGAGCAGCTCGCCCATCGTCCGCACGAGATCGCGCACGGGCTGCGCCCAGAACTCGGGCAAGGTCATCCCGCCCGTGCGAAAGCAGAGCGCGTCGGGCTTCAAACGCCCGCCGTGACACTCGGGGCAGGTCACGTAGCCGCGATAACGCGAGAGCAGCACGCGCACGTGCATCTTGTACTTCTTCGCCTCGAGGTTGGCGAAGAAGCCACGCGCTCCGTCCCAACCCTTGGCGCCGACGCGCGACTTGCCGCGCCCGTGATTCCCTTCGAGGACGAAGCGCCGGTGCGGCTCGGGCAGCTCCTGCCACGGCACGTCGATGTCGACCCCGGCCTCGGCACAGGCGCGGAAACACTTGCGCAGTCGGCCACGCCGCGAGGGACTGTTCCACGGCTTGACGGCTCCTTCACGAATCGACAGGCGGCCGTCCGGAACGACGCGGTTCCAGTCGATCTCGATGACCCGTCCGAAGCCTCGGCACTCGGGGCAGGCACCGTAGGGCGTGTTGAACGAAAAGAGCCCCGGTGTCGGATTCGGCAGGCTCGTATCGCAAGCGGAACAACGAAGTCCCCGCGTGAAGCTGCGATCGTAGGATCCTGCGACGACGCGCGCGCGTCCGTGGCCGGCGCGAAAGGCTTGCTCGATCGAGTCGGCGCGGCGCTGACGCGAGACGTTCGGTCGCGTCAAGCGATCGACGACGACCTCCAGGTTCGACTCGCCGCAATCCTCGTCGCGCAGATCGTCGAGCCGCACGACCTCGCCCTCGCGCAGAAACCTCAGAAAGCCCTGGCCTTGAAGCGCCTTGGAGATGATCTCGGCCGACTCGAAGCCGCCGAGCGGAACGGGAGCCACGATGAGAGCGGGAAAGTCGCTCGCGTCGAGCTTCTCGAGGTCGGCGAGCACCGCGCTCGTATCCTCGGCGACGACGGGCGTGTCGCACTTCGGACAGAATCCGTCCGAGCAACGCGCGTAGAGCAGCTTGAGGTAGTCGTTGATGCCCGTCAGTGTGCCGACGGTCGAACGCGAAGTCTTGATGGCACCGCTCTGATCGATCGCGACCGCCGGCGGGATGCCCTCGAGCTGGTCGACGTCGGGCCGCGCGAGCCGATCGAGAAACTGACGCGTGTACGCCGAGAAGGTCTCGATGTATCGCCGCTGGCCTTCCGCGTAGAGCGTGTCGAAGGCGAGCGAGGACTTGCCCGATCCGCTGACGCCCGTCACGACCGTCAGCTGGCCGAACGGAATGTCGAGGTCGAGATCGCGGAGATTGTTCTGCCGAGCCCCGCGCAAGCGGATGGCCGGCATCGAAGCGTCCGTGGGATTCGAGGCGTTCGAGGCGCGTGAGATCATCGTCTATCCGAACCGTGTGAGGCCCGGATCGTAGCACATCAGCGCGTACTCTCTACGATGAACGCGAAGGCGTCGTCGAGAAGGTCGACGGAGTCGAGCACGAAGAGCGGCTTTTGGTACGCGCGCGCGAGCTGCTTCTCCGACTCGGTGCCGGCCGAACCCGGGAGCGCGACGACGACGTCGGAGCTCAGGATATTGATGTGATTGCGACTCAGCGGCTGCAGCCCCTCCTCCCCACTGAGCGGCAGGTGGGTCTGGATCGGAATCTCGATGAACGGATTCGGGTAGCCCTCGGGACGTCGCAGCCCGCCTCCCGCCGCGTCCATGCGGCCCGGACTGATGCCGAGCGAAAGCCCGACGCGCGGTGGCCGCGAAACCTCGACGAAGGCTCTCGAGACGGACTCCATCACGCCACGCCCGCCACCCGTCAGAAGGTGGAACTCGTGCTCGCCGAGCCAACGCCCGAGCGGCTCGGCGAACTCGTTGTGTGACGATCTGCCCGACCCCATGACCCCGACGATCGGGTAGCGTTCGATTCTCTGACTGCTATAGTCGACCGGCATGTGTGAAGCTTCCGAAGAACCAGAACTCGTGCCGCCGCCCGTCGAGCGACGGCCACCGGAGCATCTTCTGCGCCCTGAGCATCTCTTCTGGGGCGGTCTGATTCAACAGGCCGTCCTCGTCGGCATCGCGGTCGTCATCGCGTGGTTCGTCTTCGGCGACCCGATCCCGTTCGTGATGAAGCTCGACACGCAGGCGCTTATCGACACGATCTTCTGCGTCGTTCCGCTCCTCGCCTACATGCTCTTCTCGCTCTCGCCGATCGGTGACGCGATCGCGCCGATCCGTGGCACGTACGAGTTTCTCAAGCGATTCCTCGGAAACGCGATGTGCGGCTGCAATGCCTGGCAGCTCTCGCTCATCGGGCTCTCGGCAGGCTTCGGGGAGGAGATCCTCTTCCGCGGCGTGCTCCAACCCTGGGCGCTCGAGCACATGTCGCCGAGCGCCGGGATCGCGCTCACGTCGCTCCTCTTCGGCCTCCTCCACCCGGCCTCGATCGCCTACGTCGTCGTCGCCACGATCATCTCGGCGTACCTCGGCTGGGTCTCGTACCTGACGGGCAATCTTCTCGTTCCGATTCTCGCCCACGGGATCTACGATGTCGTCGGGTTCAACCTGCTCGTACGGAAGATTCGGCGGGAGCGCCACTCACCGACGGACGCCCCTCCCGCGGTCGATCTCGATCCGGAATAACGATGCCGGCACGTACTCCGATCCCCACAGTCGCCGCCGCGATCGTCCTCCTGGTGCCCTCGGCGTTCCCACAGCTCGCAGGAGACTTCGACAGTGACGGTCCGCTGACGATTCGCGACGTGATTCACCTGCACGATCGCGAGGATCCGGCTCCCGGCTCACTCGAAGGATTCCGGAGCCATCCCTGCTTTTCGGAGTGGATGGGCGACGAGCAGCTTCGCGACGGCTACCTGACGGGTCCGACTTGACTCGAGAGCCTACTGCGTGGAAAAGAAGGCTCCATGCCTCACTGGGTGCGGGTTTGGGAGCCGGTGCCCCCATACCCGATCACGACGACGAACCGGATTCGCGAGTGCAGATCGACTCGGAAACGGACGGCTTCGCCGGAGCCGGGGTCGACCACGCCACGTTTCGGTTGAAGCTTCGAAGCGAAGTGCCGATACGGGCCTTTTCCATGGTGCTCGAAGCGCGATTCGACGGCCCCGAGGAAGGCGACCCCGCGGACGTGCTACGCGTAGCGTACGCAGACTCGTTCGAGCGGCCCCGACTCTAATTGTGGGACGATCAGCTGATGCTCGTCAGCGACCCGAGCCCCACGCCTCTCCACTTCGGAAACGATCTCGGTGTTCGTGTCGCCTTCCCGCCGTGCCTCGTGACTGGCGGGCGGACCCGTGCTCACGTACGGACTCGACATCGCCGAGCGATTCCGACGGGAACCCCTCCAACCGATCATCGAGCCCGGCGAGCACTCGATCTCGTTCACACTCCGGATTCCGTTCGGATCTCGGGAGGGCTTCTATCCGATCCACGTCGTGCCACCGACCCAGTCTCTGACGGCAGAAGGTAAGCTTCTGCGACCGAAGGTGCCTGATGACGGCTCCGCGATTCGAGCCCTACGACATGGGCTGGCCTTGCTCGAAGGAGCGATTCCCCGACGGGCACCGGACCGTCAATTGGACGTACGACGAGATCGAGCTGATCGACGGAGCCGTGACGGTCCTCGGAGATGACGTCGGCGACCCGGTCGAGCCAACGCGTGACGCCGGCGTCCGTTGGCTTCTCGAGGATGCCATCGGCACACCGGGGCGAGACGTTCGGGTGCCGGTTTTCCTTTCGGCGGATCATGCTCCTCTCGGCAGCTTCCTCCTGGTGGTGGCGACCGATCCCGAGGCGGCGACGATCGAGTCCGTTTCCGTGGAGATGACAGACCTACTGACGAACGAGAGCGAGGAAGTGTCCGCCTCGCGAGGCGAATTCGGATTCCTGTCCTCGTGCGTGGATCCCGAGGATCCGAAACCTGCTCGACGAGTCTCCCGCGAAGGATCACCGACCTGGAGACTTTGGGGTTGGATCCCGGAGTTTCGGTGCTCTGGCTGTTTCCGAACCCGAGAGAGCTCGACGCTCTCGAGTTCCCAGGAGAGGTGCCTCGACACGTCGGGAGGGTGGGTTCTTCTCCCCCGCCGTGGAGACGAGAGACGCGTGATCCGGGTGTCGAGCGGAAACGAGCCGTTCCTTCGCGGAGAGACCAACGGAGACGAAGCCAGAGATCTGAGCGACGCCGTTTTCCTGCTCCGCTTCTCGTTCTCGGGTGGCTCTCTGTCCTGCTTCGATGCCGGAGAGGTCGACGACGACGGCGTGCTGGAGCTCACCGACCCCATCGCGTCCCTGGGACTCTTGTTCCTCGGCGTCGAAGAGCTAGCGGGTCCGTTCGTCGAGTGTGGGCAGGATCCCAAGGACGACGACCTCGACTGAGTGTCATCGATCTGCGCCCCGTGAGGGCTCCGTAAGAGGTCCTACCCGGGCGGCCAGGAAAGCTCCCGCCCCGCGAGCAAGTGCACGTGCAGGTGAAACACCGACTGCCCGGCACCGGCACCGTTGTTCGTCACGAGGCGGTAGTCCTCGAGGCCCTTCTCCTCCGCGATCTCGCGGGCGACCCAAAAGAGGTGGCCGACGAGCTCGCGGTCATCCTCGGCCATGTCGGCGATGTTGACGACGGGCTTCTTCGGGATGACGAGGATGTGAACGGGAGCCTGCGGGCTGATGTCGTTGAACGCGAGCGAGAGGTCGTCCTCGTGGACGATGTCCGCGGGGATCTCCTTGTCGATGATCTTCTGGAAGATGGTGCTCATGGTTCGTTCGTGCGCGTTAAGGGTCCGTAAAACAGACGGTTAGAAGACATTCCGGCGACAAGATCCGACAAGGGCGGATTGGACTCTGCCGGCCGCGATTCGCAAGATACACTACCGTCCAGCCCGTTTTGAAGATGGAGATTTCGATGCTGACGCCCATTCTCGTCGCGAGCCTGCTCCTTGCCGGCCCCGAAGCCGATCCTGCTCCGGCGCCCGTTCAGGCTCAGGATCCTGTGAAGCCGGCCGCGCTGACATACTCGAAAGACATCTCTCCCATCTTCCAGCAGCACTGTCAGGACTGCCACCGCCCCGGCGAGCCGGCGCCGATGTCGCTCCTCGACTACAAGAGCGTGCGGCGCTGGAAGCGATCGATCGAGAAGGTCGTTCGGTCGGGCGAGATGCCTCCGTGGCACGCCGACCCGAAGATCGGGCACTGGCGCAACGACAAACGGATGCCGAAGGCCGACCTCGACAAGGTCGTCCAGTGGATCGAGGCCGGCGCTCCCGAGGGAGACCCGAAGGACCTCCCCCCCGCCAAGAAGTTCGCCGAGGGCTGGCGACTCGGCAAGCCGGACAAGGTCTTCCGAATCCCGACCGAGTTCCGCGTCAAGGCGCGCGGCGAAGTGCCCTACAAGTACTTCACGGTGCCGACGAACTTCACGGAGGACAAGTGGGTCCGAGCCGTCGAGGTGCGTCCCGGCACACCCGAGGTCGTTCACCACATCATCGTCTTCATCCTCAAGCCGAAGGATCGCCGACTCAACCACCGTGGACTCTGGAAGACCCAGCTCGGAGGCACCGCCCCGGGCGAAGATCCCGAAGTCTTCCCGCCCGGCTGCGGCAAGCTGGTCCCGGCCGGCTCGCGCCTCGTCTTCCAGATGCACTACACGCCGAACGGCAAGGCGACGACCGATCGCTCGAAGATCGGACTCTTCTTCTCCGAAGACGAAGGACGCAAGGCGCTCCGGCAAGTTCACATCCGTGCGGCGATGAACCCCTGGTTCAAGATCCCCGCGCGGGCGGACGACCACGAAGTGCGCTCGAGCTTCACGTTCAAGGACGACGCGCGCGTCCTCTCGCTGATGCCCCACATGCATCTTCGTGGGAAGAACTTCCTCTTCGAGCTCGTCAAGCTCGACGGAACGCGCCGCCCGATTCTCAACGTTCCGAAGTACGACTTCGACTGGCAACACAACTACCTGCTCGCCGAGCCGCTGCGAGTCGAAGCCGGTGACAAGATCTTTTGCACCGCCCACTTCGACAACTCGAAGAACAACAAGGCGAATCCGAATCCGAACAAGTCGGTCCGCTGGGGCGATCAGACCTGGCAGGAGATGATGATCGGCTTCGTGTCCTACCTGGACGAGAACGGCTCGGACGTCTATCCGCCCACGACGGCCTCAAAATAGACGACCCTTACTCGCGCTTCCGAATCGGAAGCGCCTCCTGATTCAAGCTCGAGGGTCCACGACGACTGCTCCTACGGTCGTCCTCCACCCTCGAGCCTCGCGGCGGGTGGCCGCGGCGCCAGCACCACACGCCTCGAGGGGGCGCTGCCCCCCAGTCATGCCCGTGCGCGACCTCCCACCACGATCGGCGACCACCCCGCGCCCGCCCCCTCAATCCGACGTCGGATCCTCGAAGACGAAATCGTCGAGCGTCACGCCTTCCCCGGAGTTGAAGGACGGCCACTCGTCGCCGTTGACGAGGTGGACGCGGTGGATCACGGGCGCGAGCCGCCCCTCTCGATCGAGCACGATCAGCCCGCGAAAGACCGCCTCGCCGCTCTTGCAGCGAAACCCGTCACGACGAACGAGTTGTTTGCCCGTCTTTGTGTTTTCATCTTCTTTGATGGTTTGTTGTCTTGGGCGTCCTTTGTTGTATGCAGTGTGATTGCTTGCAAACCTTTTGTTTGTAAATCTCGGCGTTGCGCCATTTGCGAAGGGTTGTTGAAAGCGACGGCACGTGTTTCAGGTTGGTCGGC
>CAYZGY010000140.1:0-12912 GCA_964478085.1 uncultured Planctomycetia bacterium | reverse complement strand
GTGTTCGGGTTATTTGGGTGGATTGCGAGGTGGCTCGCTTGCACCCGAGAGGCGGAAGTATACGGTGCGGCGGGGGTTCCGACCATGGTTTTTTTGGCGGGGTTCGGGTGTCGGAGATTCGGGAGTGGTCGTGGCGACAGAATCGGGCAATTCCGGGCGGAATCCTTCCGCGGGGGCGGGGACGTGGAGGTATCCTGAAGGTTTCGAGGGTGCCCTGTGTAAACAGAACTCGCGATCTGGTGCGCTTTTCCGTCGATGTCGCCTCCTCCACCGCCTCCTCCTCCGCCGCCGTCTCCGAACGATCGAGAGCCTGATTCGCCCCATCGTGGCGAGTCGCCCATCGAGGCCGCGGAGACTGTCGACAGCCCGGCACCCGGCCCAGGCGCAGCACGGGGTGCCGGAACTGGTAGATCTCCGCTCGGGGGCGGGTCTCCCCCAACTGGAGGCCGACACTCGGGACCGGAATTCATCGCGCACTACCGACTTCTCGGCGAGATCGGTCGCGGTGGCCAGGGACTCGTCTACCTTGCCGAGGACACTCGGCTCAACCGTCGTGTCGCCCTCAAGGTCATCTCGGAACGCTTCGCCCCGACCGGCCCTGCGTTGGCTCGGTTCCATCGCGAAGCCGAAAACGCCTCGCGACTCGATCACCCCGGGATCTGCGCTGTCTACGAGGCAGGCGAAGACCGTGGTGTTCACTACATCGCGATGCGCTACGTTCCAGGGACGACACTCGCTCAACGCATCTCGCAGTCCAAAAATCCCGAGGCGCACGCGGAGGCAAAGGACGCCGGTCCGCGCGAAGAGAAAGGCGAGGCTCCGTTCGGTGCCGCCGAGGCGACGGCGACGGTCCCGACTCCGCGGACGACGCCGAAGTCCGACGAGCATGCCGAGACCGTCTCCGCGACGCCGTCGGGCAGCGAGAGGCCATCGGACAGCGAGAGGCCATCGGACAGCGAAAGGCCATCGGACAGCGAAAGGCCGTCGGGCAGCGAGAGGCCTTCGGACAACGAAAGGCCTTCGGGCAGCGAGAGGCCATCGGGCAGCGGGCAGTCGAAGCCGACTTCGACCTCCACCTCGAAACGCTCCGACTCTCGCGGCGACTCCACCACGCCTCCATCCTCCGGTCCTGCCGAGGTCAATCGCTCGATCTCCCTCGTCGAGAAGATCGCTCGCGCACTCCACCACGCCCACGAAGGCGGGCTGATCCACCGCGACATCAAGCCCGCCAACATCATCGTCACGCCCGAAGGGGATCCCGTCATTCTCGACTTCGGCTTGGCCCGTGAGGAAGACTCCGATGACGGAGGCTTGACCGCCTCGGGAGATCTCCTCGGCACGCCGGCGTACATGTCGCCCGAGCAGATCGCCGCGCATCGCATCGGCCTCGATCGCCGCACCGACGTCTACTCGCTCGGCGTCACGCTCTACGAGTGCCTCGCGCTCGAGCGTCCGTTCAACTCCCCCACCCGCGACGGCATCTACCAGCAGATCCTCTCGGCCGATCCGCCCGACATCCGCAAGATCAATCCGCACGTGCCGAGCGACCTGCGCATCGTTCTCGACACGGCGATGGAGAAGGATCGCGATCGACGCTACACGAACGCGCTCGACTTCGCCGAAGATCTCCGTCGCGTTCGCGAGTTCGAGCCGATCCAGGCACGACCGGCGGGCTTGCTGCTCCGATTTCGTCGCTGGACGCAGCGCAGCCCGCGCGTCGCTACGCTGACGATTACGATGTTCTGTGTACTCGTCTTCGGCGTGGCCATACTCTCCGTTCTCTTTCGAAACGCAGAACGAGCGAAAGACAAAGCCACACTCGCGACCAGAGAGCAAGAAAAGGCGGTTGTTGAACGCGACCGCGCAGTCAAGAAGCTGGAGCGCGAGAACAAAGCCAAACAAGAGGCGATCGGGCAGAAGGAAGCGCTTCTCGCGAGCCTCCGAACCGAAACCCAAGCTAAAGACACGGCCCTCTCGAACCTCGAGACCGCGATGAGCGATGTCCGGGCCGAACGCGACCGCGCCGGCGGCCTCTACACCAGCGGTCGCGCGGCCAACGTTCTCGAGACGAATCCGGGCATCGCGCTCGCCCTCGCTCGAGAGGGCGCGCGACAGCACGCGAGCTCCTTCGCCAACGACGTTCTCATCGGCGCGCTCAACGCCCCTCGCGAGCTTCACGTCTTCGCCGGGAGCGGACGGTCGATCACCGACGCGCGTCTCAACGCGGACGCGACGCTCGCCGCCGTCGCCGATGGCACGGTCCGCGTGTACGACACGGAGACCGGCGCGACCCGCCAGCTTCTCGCTTCGCCGATCAGTGGCGGATCCTTCACCGGTGTCGTGTTCTGTCCCGACGGTCGATCGATCCTCACGTACGGGAGCGACGGCGCAGCGTGCCTCTGGTCGCTCGACGACGGCCGGCTCCTCGGACAGACTGCTCGAGCTCACTCGCCCCAGAGCTCGATCACGACGGCGGCGTTCGATCCGACGGGCTCGGTCCTCGTGACCGGCGGGAGCGACAGCTCCCTCTTTCTCTGGACGCGGTCGAAAGAGCATGGGACGTTCGAGCTGACGAAGCCTCTGCGCCTTCGCGGACATCGCGGGGCCATCGCGCATATCGAGTTTTCCCCCGACGGCCACTGGATCCTGAGCTCCGCGAAGTCGTCCCGCACGGCCGTCGCCGCGACCGGTCAGATCAACGTCGTTTCGATTCCGTCGACCTCGGTCTTCGTTTGGAACGCGGAGAACGGCCAGCGCAGCGTCGAGATCGATGGCTTTCGACGCGATGTCCATCTCGCTCGCTTCAGCCCGTCGGGCAACCGTCTGCTGATCCATGGGGCCCGCGGCGAATCGGTGCAAACCTCGGCCGCGCTCTATCACACGGTCGATGGCTCACCCGTCGGAAGAACGAAGCGACGCCACGAGGCGCTGGACGGCGAAGTGACGCCGAACGAAGGTCGATCGAGCTGGTCGACCGAAACCTACGCGACGTTCACTCTTCCCACGTCGCTTCCGGGCACCTTGACCCTCGTCGAATACCCCGGGGTCGCCGTCCGTCGTGATCGCTCGAGCGGTCGGATATTCGAACGCTTTGAAGGCCTGGAGCCCTGGACTCGCATCGCGTACACCCCGAACGGCTCTCGACTGCTCGGTATCGCACGCGGCGGACGCGACCTGGCGATCTGGACGCGCCGAGGCGGAAACCGAAGAGCGGCGAAATCCCCGACTCGCCTCCTTCGTGGCCATCAGGAGAGAATCGACGACTTCGAGATCAGCACGGACGGACTACTGGTCCTGACACGATCGCGTGACCGCACCGCGCGACTTTGGAGACTCTCTACCAAGAGCGGAGTCGGAGATCTCGGCCAGTTCGTCGCGGGCGACCCGGCCGTCCTCTCTCTCTACGCCTCACCGGACGGCCGCACGCTCGTCGCGATGAAGCTCGAAGGACACGACGTCTACCAGCTCGACAAGTCGGCGGACGCTTCGCGATCTCCCGCGACGCTCAAGCCCGATCAAGGTCCCCAGTGGTCGTTCTTCCACGCGCGCCCGCTGAGCTTCGCGTGCTTCGCTTACGGCGGCGAGACGATCGTCACCAAGTTCCGCTCCAACGGCTCACTCCGCATCTGGGACGAACGAGGACGAAGCATCGCTCTTCGCGAGCACCGCAAACGCGGACCCCGACACGGGCCAGGACGAATCGGCGGCCCCGGCCGGGGAGGCGGACCTCGCGGGCCGGGTGACCTCATCGCTCGCGGACCGGGAGATCCAGGGGCGGAGACGTTGTCGGCGACGGACGCGGTCAAGGCTGAGACCCGCGCCCTAGGAAAAGGAGGCCCTCCACGACAGCAAGTCTTCGCCGCTCGCAAAAGAGGAAATCCGATCGAAATCGATGACCTCTTCTCCGACGGGCCCATCCTCTCCGACCAGATCGTCGATCTCGACTTCAGCCACGATCAGAAACGCGTCGCAGCCGTCGACGTGGCCGGCGTCGTCCACATTCATGATCTCGGCGATGGGCAATCCCTCGGGAATTGGCGACTCGACTCGGGCATCGACCGGCTTCATCGCGGCCGACTCGCGCTGCCTCGGTTCCTCCCCGATAACGAACGCATCTTCGCGATCAGCGATTCGCTGCAAGGACTCCTCTGGGACCTCGAGACCGAGCGTATCGTTTCGTCGATCGATCTCTCACGATTCTTCAAGCGCCTACCCGTCGACGTCATTTTCGATCGGCGCGGCGAGCAGCTCGCAGTCCTCGGAGACGGGGAGCCGAGCGTCATCGTCGACGTCACCACCGGCGAACGAAGATTCGATCTATCGCGGTGGCGAGACCTTCTCCTCGGAGTCGAATTCGACTCGAGCGGCACGCGACTTCTCATCGAGACGCGACGCAATCCCTTCCTCATCGACCTCAAGACCTCGGTGACGATTCCACTCGGTCCCGCGCCGGCCGTAGCTGCCACTTGGAACCCGTGCAGCAATTCGGTGCTCGTCGCGACGAAGGCGGGCCCGCTCGATATCTTCGACTTCGACTCGGGCAAGAGGATTCGGCTCTCAGGACACGGCTCCCCCGCTCGATCCTGCGTGTTCCATCCCGATGGAACTCACATCCTGACCGCGGGCGACGATCGCCGCCTCATCATCTGGAACGCGGCGGACGGATCCGAAGAGCTCGTCATCGAGAATCATGATGGAGTTCCGACCGTCGCGATGTTCCGTGACGACGGCACGGAGATCCTCAGCGTTTCGGCGAACGGAAAGGCGTTCCTGTGGAACTCGTCGAACGGCGAGCTCGTCCGCACGATTCGAAAAGGCTTCCTGAAGACGGCCCTCGATGCGGATCCGCTGCCGCACTCGACGGACGAGAGTCGCTTCGATCGCAGCGGTCGCACGCTCGTGCAGCCGCTCGGAGATGCCTCGATCCTCGTCTGGGACCTCGAGAAGAAGCGAGAGCTGTCCCGCTACCGCAGACTGAACCGAGATCTCGATCTCCTCAGCGTCAGCCCGACCGGGCGATGGATGGTGATCAAGGCACGCGACGCCGCGCGTTCGTCGACACGACCGGCGCTCGCGGCGTACGGGAGACGTTCCGGGCGTGGCCTCGGCAGCTCTGGGGATGCCGACATCGAGATCGTCTCGACGGCGGACGCTCGCCGAGTCGCCGTCCTTCCGAAAGCGTCGCACGTGCCGATCGTCTTCGAGTTCGGCCCGGACGGTCGAGAGCTCGCGACCGCATCGACTCGCACGGTGGAGATCTGGACTCTCCCGAACGAAGACGGCGCGAAGCTCGAACGCCGAGCGTTCCTCGCCGGACAGACCGACGTCCGCTTCCTCCGTTTCACCCCGGACGGCTCTCGAGTTCTGGTCCTCGACAAGCTTCCTGGAATCTGGGACCCCGAGACCGAAGGATTCCTCCCGCTACGCACGACCTCGCCCGACGTCGACCTCCACTTCGACGGCGCCGACTTCTCCCCGGAGGGAAAGCTCGTCGCGACGTACCGTCTGCACCCGCCGGACGAGTCCGCTCGCGCGATCCGGGTCTGGGACGCGGAGACCGGACAACTCGTCCGCACGCTCGCCGGACAGATCGACGGCGTCGAGAGTCTCGCGTTCAGCCCCGACGGCCTCTGGCTTGCGGCCGGCTCACACGACCGCACCGCGCGCGTCTGGAGCACGGAGACGTGGACCGAGTGGCTGCGCTTCCCGCATGCCGGTGCGGTCGACAGCGTTCGCTTCTCTTCGGACGGTCGCTGGCTCTTGACGACGTCCAAGCCGGCTCGAACACCGTTCCGTTGGCCGCTCGATCCTCTCGCGGTCACCGACGCCGAGACGGATCGCGCGCTGACACCGAGTGAGCGAGAGCGCTACCAGATCGGCAGTGAGGAGGTTCGTGAAGAGCTCGGTCGGGAGTACCGCGTCGACCGAGCCTGTGCCGAGCTTCAACTCCTCGCGGAGCACGTTCGCGCGAATCCGAACTTTGCCGCCGTTCACTCGAAGAGCGTCGTTCGAGAGCTCGGAAACCTGCTCCGGGAGTTCGATCCGTCTCGCAGCCTGTCTTCGCACGGTCACGCCGGTCGGCCCATCGTGTTCGCCCAACGCATCTCCGATACGATCGCGGTTTCCCCAACGCTCCGTGACCTCGCGAATCGCGCGGTCGAGTGTGTCGAGTCCGCGCTCGAAGGCTTCGAGTCCGACGACTCGGAGCTTGTCCATCTCCGCAGCGAGCTCATCTCGATCTCGGGTGATTTGCGCCGAGCGATCACGAGCCTCGAGAAAGAGAAGGCGACCCGTGGACTGTCTCGCGACGCCAAGGCGCTTCTCACCGAGCTTCGCCGTGAGCTCTCGCCCGAGATCGCCTCGTACTCCTCTCTCGACGTAGAGCTTGCAGCTCTCGAGTCGCTCGTCTCGAGACGATCCGTCTGGCGCTACCAGACCAATAGCGAAGCGGAGGACGACAGCTGGACTCGAACAGGATACGACGACGCGAGCTGGAAACGCGGAGCAGCACCCTTCGGGCTCGAGCCCGGATCCCACCCGATTCGAACTCCCGTCCCGCTGGTCTTCCTGCGACTTCCGGTTCTCGACCTTCGGCACGAGTTCGAGATCACGCCCGAGGTGAAAATCGAAGCTGCACGCTTCCGACTCGCCATCCGGGACGGCTGCATCGTGTGGCTCAATGGACAGGAAGTCGCGCGCTTCAACCTCGATACCGACGACAAGCTCGCCGAGCACCCTTACGCGAAGGTGAGTCTCGGGCACCCTCAGCTCATCGACATCAAGATCGACCCGAGTCGTTTTCGAGAGGGCAAGAACACGCTCGCGATTCGTGCGTACAACGATCGTTCCGATTCGTTCTCGATGTACGTCGCTCCGAGTCTCTGGATTCGTCGCAGCGACGAAGGCTCCTCGGTCACTCGACGGCTCGAGGCCTTTCGCTCGGCGGCGAGCCCGGAGAAGGACGGCCGACGCCTGCGCTACCTCGATGCACGTCAGGCACAGCTCGCGGAACGACACGAGGAGGCCGTCACGATCCTGCGAAAGCTCGTCGAGGACGACCCGAAGGCGATCGCGCCGGTCTTGGCGCTCGCGAGATCGCTCGAGCCGCTCGGCAAGGAACGCGAGTCGCTCTCGGTCCTCGCGGACGGCTTGCGCGTAGCAGATCACGTGACCGACGAGGCGATCGCGGACTGGTACGAGGACGCGGTGGTCGGCGGACGTCGCTCGGTTCCCGAAGCGCTCGCCTTCGCGCGCTCACTCGCGGAGCGCCACGGCCCGCGACAGCTCGCAGCCTGGATCGCCCTCCTCGAGGCGCTCGACGGAGAGTCGCCGCTGCGCATCGACTGTGGAGCCCGCAGCACGGCTCCCGACGCGGACGGCACGGTTTGGTCGGCGGATGCGTTTTTCGTCGGTGGCAAGGTGCGTCACGACAGCAAGGATCTCCGATTCGCCGGCGACCGAATCCTGGTCCACCGTCGCCAACGCCTCTTTCCACCTCGAGTCGGCCGAGCTGGCGGGTATGCCATACCGCTACCGTCGGGAACGTATACCGTTCGTCTTACCTTCTCGAATCACCTGAGCACCCTCGACGAGCCCGTCTTCGACATCCGCATCGAAGGGCGCGAGCAGGAGCAGGCGTTCCAGCCATGGAAGCGGGGCGAAGAGACGGCACCGGTCGCGCGCGAGTACGCCGAGGTAAAGGTGACGGACGGCCACCTCGACATCGAGCTCCTCCCGCGGGTCGAGGCCGCCCCGATCTCGAGCGTCGAGGTTCTGCGCGTCTCGAAGTAGATCATCGTGCGCTCGAACGAACATCGACTTGCGCCACGGGGCGAACCTCGCGAAGATGGTTCCTTTCGCAGGAGCCATCGAGAGGAATCGAGGAGCTCGCCCATGTCATCGATCTCGCGACGATCCGCCCTGCGTCGGGTCGCCTCGACGGGTCTCGCAATCGGCGCCGGCGTGTCCCTTCCTGCGATCCGCACGCGCTCGGCCTTCGGCGCCACGGAGCGCCTGACGGTCGCTGCGATCGGTTGCGGTCGACAGGGCAACTTCGACCTTCGCCAGCTCCTACGGACGACGCGAGTCGACTGCGCGGCGATCTGTGACGTCTTCGCTCCCCACCTGGGCGTCGTTCGCACGACGAACGCGCTCGATGCGAGCTGCGCACAGCACTCCGACTTCCGCCGTGTCCTCGACCGCAAGGACGTCGACGCCGTGACGATCGCGACTCCCGATCATTGGCACGGTCTCATCGCCATCGCTGCCGCGCAGGCCGGCAAGGACATCTACTGCCAGACGCCGCTGACGAGAACGATCACAGAAGGGCGCGCGATCGTCCGAGCCATCGAGAGATACGGCGTCGTGCTCCAAGTCGGCTCGCAGCATCGATCCGCGACGCTCCATCGACGCGCGATCGAGATCGTCCGCTCGGGCCACCTCGGCAAGATCGAGCGCATCGAGACACACGTCGGTCGCAATCCGAGCGGCACGAACGTGCGAGACACGAAGCCCCCGGCGGGGCTCGACTGGAATCTCTACCTCGGCCCCGCGCCGAAGGTTCCGTTCAACCCGATGCGCTTCAAATGGAACTTCCGATGGTGCTCCGACTACGCGGGTGGCAATCTCACCGACCAGGGAGCCCATCTCAATGACCTCGCGCAATGGTCGATCGGCATGGACGCCTCGGGCCCCGTCCGCGTGAGCGCGAAGGGTCGCTATCCGGCGAAGGGTATCTTCGACGCGCCGCTCGACTTCTCGGTTCGCCACGAGTACCGAAACGGTGTCACGCTCACCAGTGATGACCGCGGCAACGGCATCAGCTTCTACGGCGACCGCGGCGAGCTGCACGTCGGGCGCGAACAGATCGTCTCGAAGCCCGAGGAGATCGCAAACGTTTCGATCGACGAGAGATCGGCGAAGCTTCCGTCGAGCGAGAATCACTACCTGAACTTTCTCGAGGCGGTCGCTTCGCGACGCAGACCGATCGCCTCGGTCGAGACCGGCCACCGCTCCGCGACCCTCTGTCACCTCGGAAACATCGCGATCCGACTCGGTCGGAACTTGCGCTGGGATCCCGATCGAGAGGAGTTTCTCGACGACGCGGGGGCTGACCGACTACGATCCCGCCCGATGCGAGAACCCTGGCAGCTATGAAAAGGCCAGCACCGAGACGATCGTCGAGACTTCCGATCCTGACGCCGCTCCTAGCGCTGCTGATTCTCGGTTCGTCCGAGTCGTTTGCAGCCGACGACCTCGCGACGCGTCTCTCCTCGAAGGACAGCGACGTCCGGCGCGCCGCCTGGGAGAGCGCTACGAGCGCCACCGACACCGAGATTCCGAGCATCGTCGAGCTCCTCGATTCCGAGGACCGAAACACGAGCCTCGCCGCGAAGCGCGCACTCGAGACCTGGGCGCTTCGAGGATCGTCCCCCGCGACCGCTCGCACTCGCAAGGCCCGGATCGAGCAGCTGCTCGTACAGACTCTCGCCGACGCGACGCGCTCGACGAAGGTTCGCTCGCTCACGATCGATCTCCTCGGCATCGTCGGCGGGGCGGAATCCGTCCCGACGCTCGTCCGTGCATTTGTCGACGACTCGCTGCGGGAACGAGCGAGGCGCTCCCTGGAACGTATCCCGGGACCGGAAGCTTCACGCGCGCTGGTCGCGCTGCTCGAGGTGCCGATTCCCGACGCAGCGATCAGCGTGGCTCGAAGTCTCGGCGTCCGACGAGACGGTGACACCCTCGATGCGCTCCTCGGTGTCGCGAGCGACGCGGAGCGCGCGATCGGACTTCGCGTCGCCTGCGTCGACGCCGCTTGCCGCCTCGGCGAAGGGCGGGCTGCCGCGATCGCCTTCGAGGTGCTCGAAGCCGCCCGACCGCACGAGCCCCGAGAGCTCACCGATGCCCTGCTCGAGCTCGCCGAGCTTCTTCGTCGCTCCAATCCTGCGACGACCGAGATTCTCTGCGACCAGATTCGCCGTCACTCTCTTCACGAGCCTCAGAGGCTCGCGGCACTGCAGCTGGGAACCCGTGATCCGACCATCGGAGCTTTGCCGTTTCTCCTCGGAGCACTCGAGGACTCATCGAAGAAGGTTCGCGAACTGGCCGCGCGACGGCTCGCGAGCATCGATGACGCGCAGGCAAACGCTCGACTTCTCGAACACTGGGAGAGCGCGAGCGGTACGACGGCCGCCGCTCTTTTGCGAGCGCTCTTCGCACGCCAGGCGGACGGACACGAGACACTCGTAGAGGACGCCACGAGATCGGACGACGTCCCGCTCCGGGTCGCGGCCCTCGAGATCGCCGGAGTGCTCGAGAGCGCGAGTCTCGCCTCGGCTCTCTAGACGCGGCTCATCGTTTCCGCGAAGAAGGGGCAAGGCGAGATCCGACACGCCGCACTCGAGAGCCTCGAGCTCCGCGCAGGTCGCAAGGCACACTCGAACGACTTTGTCGAGCGACGCGCCGCCGGCCGTCTCTTCGCGACGATCTTTCGGTACTCGACCTCGAACGAGACTCGCGCCCGCTCTCTCGTCAGCTGGGCGAAGAGTGGTCGCGACGACGTCGTTCCCGCGATCGCCGAGGCGCGAAAGAGCGAAGTCTTGGTGGAAGCGGCCGATCGAGCCGAGATCGCCTTCGCGCAAACGCTCCCGGCTCGCGAGAGACGGGACGAGGCGATCCGACTCCTTCAGTCGACTCGGAGAGAATCGAAGAGTCTCGGAGCGCGAGAGCAGGCGGCCGCCGCCCTTTTCACCCTCGACGTCGATCCCGTGCCCGAATCGGGCGAAGAGGGCTTCGTCGGCGCGTGGCGAACGGCGGGTCCGCTCTCCGAGGCCGGTGGCCAGGCCATCGAGCGCGCGCACATCGCCGGCCGGAAGGATCCGGTCGCGTGGGAGGCTCTCGTCTCGCTACGCGAGAACGGCGTCGTCGACCTGACCCAGCTTCTCGGACTCGAATCGAGCGCGATCATCTACGCTTCGGTTCGCATCGAAAGCCCCGACGCTCGCTCGATCTATCTCAGAACCGGCAGCGATCGCGACCTCGACGTCTGGCTCAACGGACGTAAGCTCGTGCGCTACCGTGGCGAGCGCCCCCTCCGTGCCGACGCCGACACCGTCGAGGCGAATCTCGTCGCCGGTGAGAATCGATTGCTCGTCAAATACTCGAAGACGTTCGACGACGGAGGCCTCGGCCTCTTCGGCTCGAGCCTGAACGGCTTCATCCTCCGGCTATCGACACTCGACGGTCACCCGATCGACCTTCGCACATTCAGGAAACGCCCGTGACCTTCCGATCCTCCCCGCGGCCTCCTGCCGCGCTTCTCGTCGCGATCCTTATCTCCCTTTCCCTCGCCCCGGCACGAGCCGACGTCTTCGTCGATGTCGCGGCCTCGGCCGGCATCGACATCGAGCACGTCAACGGAGCCCTCGGGAAGAAGCACCTCCTCGAGACGATCAACGGCGGCGCCGGCTGGATCGACTTCGACGGGGACAGTGCCCTCGACATTTACCTCGTCCAGGGAATCGCGAACGCCTCCCTCGCGGCGAAGCCGGGCGAGACGACGAATCGTCTCCTTCGCAATCGCGGCGATGGAACGTTCGAGGACGTCACGGAGAAAGCGGGTGTCGGTGACCGACGCTACGGCTCGGGTCTCGCCGTCGGGGACGTCGATGGCGACGGTGACTCGGACCTCTACGTCACGAACTTCGGTCGCAACACGCTCTACATCAATCGCGGCGACGGCACCTTCGAGGACGCGACGGAAGCTTGGGGAGTCCAGTGCGAGTATTGGAGCTCGAGCGCCGCCTTTCTCGACGTCGACGGGGACGGCCGGCTCGATCTCTACGTCGCGAACTACCTGCTCTACGATCCCGAGATCCACGGCGCGTGCATGGGCAACCAAAACCGTGCTCCCGCTTACTGCCATCCGAACAAGTACGACGGCGCGCCCGACTCGCTCTTTCTGAACCGTGGAGACCGGTTCGAGGATATTTCGAAGGCCGCCGGCGTCGCGATCACCGGTCGGATCCTCTCGAAGGGTCTCGGCGTCCTGCCGACCGACTTCGACGAGGACGGCGACCTCGACATCTTCGTCGCCAACGACTCCGTCCCGAACTTCCTCTGGCGCAACCTCGGCGGCGGCAAGTTCGAGGACGCCGCGCTCGAGGCCGGTGTCGCCCTCAACACGCGAGGGCAAGCCGAAGCGTGCATGGGCATAGACGGTGGTGACGTGAACGGGGACGGGCGACAGGATTACTTCCTGACGAACTTCTCCGAGGAGACCGACTCCCTCTTCCTCGGCGAAGGCGACGGGTTCTTCGACGACGGGACCCTACGAAGCGGCCTCGCCCAGCCGACGTTCCTCCCGCTCGGCTTCGGCACGCGCCTCGCCGACTTCGACCTCGACGGCGATCTCGATATCTACGTCGCGCGCGGTCACATCATCGACAACTTCGAGGCGATCGGCTCGGGCTCCCGTTTGAGCTATCGACAGCCCGATCAGCTCTTTCTGGGCGATGGCAAGGGACGCTTTCAAGACGTCTCGAAGGCGTCGGGCGCCTGGTTCGGCGAGACTCGTGTCGGTCGCGCGGTAGCTTCGGCCGATTTCGACTCGGACGGAGATCTCGACCTTCTCGTCGTCAACACGAAAGACCGCTACACGCTCCTCGAGAATCGTACGATCCACGCGGATCTACCCGCGGCCGATCATCCCGCGTGGATCGGGCTCTCGCTGCTTGGCTCCGGAAAGTTAGCAGCCGGCGCGGGCGAGCGAGGCTCGAATCGCGACGCTTACGGAGCGCGCGTCCGCATCGAGACGCCCGCCGGCCTTCGCAGCTTCGAGGTTCGCTCGACGGCGAGCTACGCCGCCTCGAACGACCCGCGCATCGTGATCGGTCTCGGAAAAGAAAGCGG
>CAYZGY010000139.1:8559-12971 GCA_964478085.1 uncultured Planctomycetia bacterium | reverse complement strand
CACGTAACGGGGGGCCCGCCCGAGACGCCCTACCCGCGCGCCGCCCACGACGCGCACGACGGCGGCACGCCGATCTACCACGTGATCTGGTGGCGCACGGGCATCAACGGCAAGGGGCTGCGTCCTCGCATCGACGAGTTCCTCCAGAAAAGCAAAACCGCCTACGAGTACGAGTACGTCGAGTTCGGCGACGCGTGGCTCCACTGGCGGGACGGCGACCCGAAGACGGCGCGCAAGAAGTTTGCCGCGCTCGTCAAGAAGCTGCCGAAAAAGAACGTCGTTCGAGCGACGGCTCAGATGTTCATCGATACGTTGGACAACGGAGGTGCTTGCATCAAGCGCCTCAACTTCCAAGCGTACTCCGACGATTAGCTGCCGTTCACCGCTCCGCTTGTCTCGACGACGATCGATCCTCCTCTCCGCGGCGACCATCGGTCTCCTCCTCCCGGGAATCACGGTCTGTGTGTTCTGGAAGGAGCTCCGGCAGTGGTACGCGATTCGCCAGGTCTTCGAGCCGCTCGGCGCAAGGGAGTATCGCCACCGCGCGACGGGCATCATCTTCGTCAGGATCCAGTCGGGTTCCGTTCGCAGGGGATCTCCCGAGGACGAGGAAGGCGCGCTGCCCTGGGAGCAGCCCGTTCACGACGCTCCTGTCGGCGAGTTCCGCGGCAAGCCGATCGCCGTCGACAGGCTGCGACCGAACGCCTACGGCCTTTACCACATGCACGGCAACGTCGCCGAATGGTGCGAGGACGCCTACAACGCGGACTTCTACGCGTCGCCCGACGCGCGCAGCCCGAACCCGACCTGTCACCGAGGAAGCGGCGACCGCGTCGTACGCGGCGGCAGCTGGAAAGACCGCCCGATCTACTGCCGCTCGACGAGCCGCAGCTGGGCCGATCCCGCCAGCACGAGTCAGAAGATCGGCAACCATCCGGCGTTTCGGCTGCCGATCAGGTAGCGAGGGCGATCAGGTAGCGAGGGCGATCACTGAGTGTAGTCCTTCTCTTTGTAGAATCGGGCTCGGATGGCGAACAGCGCCGCAGCCACGAACATCAGACCGGAGAAGATCCAGAAGGACGTCACCGGGGCCAGGTCTTTGATTCCCTTCACGAAGAAGACGAGCACCTGGCCGAGCGAGATCGATAGGTACCAGAACCCCATGAGCGTCGACTTCATTCGACGAGGCGCTTGTGTGTAGGCGAACTCGAGCGCGGTGACCGAGATCATCACCTCGGCGACGGTGATGAGAACGTACTGTGGCACCTGCCATCCGACGGACACGGTCCCCGCATCGGCTGCCGCGACATCATCGATGCTCTGCTGAACAAGCGCCACGACCACGTACGACAGTGCCGCGACGAACATTCCGACGGTCATCCGACGAAGCGGAGTGAACTGGTAGCCGAGCTTCGTCTCCGAAAACCGGTAGACCACGTTCAGGAGCGGAATCAAGATCATGACCATCAACGGATTGAGCGCCTGAATCTGATCGGCGGCCAACTTCGTGTCAAAGAAGACGCGATTCATGTCCTCCGCTTGGTGAACCCACGACGTGCTGTGCTGCTCGAAGAGCGCCCAAAACACGCTGCAGAGGAAGAACACGCTGATGATCTTGAGTACGGCAACGGGCCCCTCCGTCGCCTCGCCACCGAAACGAGACACGGCCGGCGCCCAAAACGAGTTGGAGGCCAGGGGATGGTCCGAATCGCGTCCGGTCGTACCGGAGACGCTCGCAGCCTTCGTGCCTCGAAACTTCGCGCCGAGCGCGTGCAGCGTGATCGCGAAGAAACCATCGTCCTGCTCGAGGCGTTGCCGCACAACGAAAAGAACGATGCCGGTGACGACAAACAGGATACTCGCTGAGACGAGAACCCAGATGCTCACGTCGAAGAGCTTCTGCGAGATGAAATGGTGCCGGAAGGACAGAAACAAGAAGCTCGCTCTCAATGTATCGAGAACGCCGAGCTTCCCTCCCGGTTTCGCTTGGACATGGACGAACTTGTCCCGCCCCATCCAGAAGACGAGCGTCGCGATGAACATCAGGACTCCGGGAAGACCGAAGGCCCATTCGTAGCCGTAGCGATCACGAATCTCGGGGATCAGCAAGGTCGCGAGGAACGAGCCGCAGTTCACGATCCAGTAGAACGCCTGAAAAATCGTTCGAACGCGAAACCAGTTCCCTCGCCCGAACTGATCTCCGACGTGCGCTGATACGCACGGCTTGATCCCTCCGGATCCGATCGCGATCAATCCGAGCCCCCAGCCCATCCCTTCGAGAGACTTCGAGGCGAACGCCAAGACGAGGTGGCCCGCGCAATAGACGAGCGAGAGCCAGAGAATCGTGTTGTACTTTCCGGCCCAGCGATCCGCGAGCAGCGCTCCGATCATCGGCAGACCGTAGACGCCCGCCATGAAGAGATGCTGCATCGCCTGGGCGCTGTCCCTGGCGGCCTGCCCCTCGAGCCCATCTTGAGCGTAGAGGGACGTCAGGTAGACGACGAGAACCGCCTTCATCCCGTAGAAGCTGAACCGCTCGCAACCCTCGTTGCCGACGATACAAGGCACTCCCTTCGGCCACGCAGTCGTCTCGTGGTCGGGGGTCGTTCTCCGTTCCGCGCTCACTGAGTTCCTTCCTCGTCAGAGATCCGCTTCATGTTCGTTCTGCCCGCGATCTACTCGGAGCCTGAGTCGGATTCCGAGTCACCCTCGGGCGAGACGAGCGGGTAGCGATCGACCGACCCGTTCGTCGTCAGCTGCTGCTTGTCCGAGCCGTCGGGCTTCATGATCCAGACGTCCTCGTTCGGACGCCCCGTCGGATCGTTGCCCTCCATACCCGTGTAGACGATGTGTCGTCCATCGGACGACCACGATGGGTAGGAGTAGGGTCGAATGATCGTCGGGATGTCGTTGCGGGCGAATCCTGCGAGCAGATCGGTCTCGCGCGCGTCGAGGCTCTTGCGGTAGTCCTCGGCGATGCGCTTCGCCTCGAAGGTAAGCTGCGTCTGGTTCGTGCCGTTGCCGTCCGAGACCCAGAGGTCGCCCTTCTCGCCGATGTACGCGATGCGCTTGCCGTCGGGAGAGATCGCGGGCTGCAGCCCCTTCATGATCTGCGTCGGAAACTCGTTCTCGCCGCCGACGGTCCACACCTGCGACGTGCCGCCACCGCCACCCGTCGGGTGAACGCCGAACGCGATGGTCCCGTCGGCCGCCTGCGTCGGTCGCAGACAGAGAGCGTCGCGGTGCTCGACGCAGATGTTCGAGATTCCGCTGCGGCCTCCGGCATTGATACGCAGGATGTCCGACCGTCCGAGCCCACGACGATTCGACGAGAAGAGCAGCTTGTCGCCCTGCGGGGTGAACGCGGGGTAGACGTCGAAGAAATCGTCCGACGTCACTTGCTGGACGCCGCTCCCCGATGTCGCGAGCCCCTTGATTTGACAGCTCTCGAGCAAGATCAGATCGGCAGCGCGCGGTTGACGCATCTCGAGGTACTGCTGGATCACCTCGGGCGAGTCTTTCGGCGTCGCGACCGCGTAGACGATGCGGTCGCCCGAAGGCGCGATGTCCATAGTCCATACCGACGATCCCCATGTTGTCGCCCATCTCGACGTACGCGAGGTCGACGAAGGTCCGCGCCTTGAGCTGGACGCCGCGCTTGACGACGCGCTGGCGCGACTCGGGCTCGTCGATCGACGGCAGACCGACGAAGACTTGCTCGGCGAGATCGCGCGAGTCGGGAAGGTAGCGCCCCTCGATCCCGATCTCGGGAAGTGTCTCGACGCGATAGCTACGAGCCCCGCCGGCAAAGTCGACCAGGATTTCGACCGACGACAACGAGCTCGCGACGATGCGCCCCTCGGGGTCGGTCACGGTGATCTGTGTTTGCGGTGGAACCGTCTCGATGCGGACGGTTCGCCCGCCGCATCCGGCGACGAGGGCGGTCACGACACAGACGGGAAAAAGAGCTGCCAAGGCCAGCAAGAGTTTCGAGGACATGGCGTCAGAGCTTTCGAGTCGGAATCACTTTCTGCTCGAGGCGGAACGTGTGAGAATTCTGTCAGACAGGGAAAGGCTCGACGTATTCGGCGACTCCGCTGCCGGAATTCTTCTCCGCACCATTGAAGCAATTCCGCCGCCCCCTGTCTAACAGACTGACAAGGTCGTCAGGACAATTCCACGCGCAAGCTCGAGGGAGAGGCTGAGGGTGATGATCTCGAACTCCGGAGTCTGGGCCCGCGTTTCGTTGTCACTGTGGACGTTTTCTCTCCTCGTCGCCGTTGACATCGCCACGCACGAATCGGACTCCTTGCGCGGAGAGCACGTCACACGCGGCGTCGAGCACCCCGACGAGCACCCCGCCGAGCACCCCGCCGAAGATCAGAGTCGGGCTCCCGCCCTCCGAGGGCCGG
>CAYZGY010000139.1:0-8549 GCA_964478085.1 uncultured Planctomycetia bacterium | reverse complement strand
ACCTCGAAGTCCCTCCCCCCCACAACGTCGAGCCTCGACACCGGAATCTTGCGAGGATTTCGCCGATTTCGCGGGCCTTGCTCACTTGGGCGATTCGGCGCGCAGTTTTCGCACGGCCTCGAGACCCCGCCGGGCGGCCTCGAGAGCGGAATCGAGCTCGAGCGCACGCGCGAAGTGCTCCTCGGCCTTTTCGAGAGCACCGAAGGTCGCGAAGAGCGCGGCGAAGTCAGCGTGAATGGGCGCCGAGCTCGGCTTGATGCGTAACGCGAGGTCGAAGAAGTACGCAGCGGCTTCGGGGTCTCTCGCCTCCCGGTGAGACGCGGCAAAACGCAGACAGCGCGCGACGAGATCCGACGCGAGTCGATCCTTCCGTTTCCCTGTCGCGCCGCGAAACGCGGCCTCGAAGTATCGCAGGGCCTCCTCAGGGAATCGTTCCTCGAGTCGACGCGCGACAAACTCGGCCACGTCCGCCTCGGGAACGGGACGAGTCATCCAAGAGCCGCCGAACGGCGTCGCGAGGTGATGACGCGTCTCGCTGTCAGCCGAGGTGAGGCTCTTCGTGTCGGCGCTCAACTGCTTCGCCGACACCGCACCTCGATACATCGACAGGAGCCCGCCTTCTCCGTCGAGCAAGTACGTCCGCGGCACGCTCGCCTCCACCTCGACTGACGACGGGATTCGAGGCACACGCGTGCGCACCCACTCGAGGGACTGCTTCGCTTCCTCCTGCGAGCTCGCTCGGTCGGCGGCGTCTACCGAAAGCAGGAGGATGTCGACACCTTGCGCACGAAACATCTCTGCCGCGACGGAGAGCTGAAGGAGCTCTTTGACACAGTGCGCACAGTTTCGGGACCAGAGAACGAGGAGACGAGCCTTCACAGGCGCACTCTCCGCGCCCGTCGATACGGGAATCGGAAAAGGCACGCGCACCGGAAGCACGACGCGTGCGCTGGTCGTCGCGGGCGCGGTGAGCGTGAAGTTCGAGCTCGTGTCGATGATCGCCTCGGGGACTCCTGCGTCGATCGCCTCTCCCGCTCCTTGCTTCAGAACGAATCGCCCGCTCGAAGTGATTCCGGTGAATCGCTCCTTCGCGCCCCCGGGCCAGACGACGTCGGCGACCCAGTCATTCGTCGCGGCGTCGACTCCTGCAAGACCGAAGTGAAGCCACTTGCTCGACTGGGAGAGGAACAGATCTCCAGCCCGAACGCTTCTTCGCAGCCTCAGGGCGCCGCTGGTCGGAGTCACTCCGTCCGGAACGATCTCGGCCGTCGCTCCGATCGCGTCACGATTCGCGGAACCACCCTCGAGTCGCAGCGCGACGAAGCTCCCGCCGCCGCCCGACCTCCTGGACGAATTCCGCAGGAGACGAAGCCTCGGCGCCGTCCGATCGCGGAACCAGAGATCGAGGTCGCCATCCCGATCCCAATCGACCGCTGCGAACGCGCGACCGTCGGCTGGAGAGTCGAGCCCACTCACGAAAGAGACGTCGGCAAAGCGTCCGTCGCGCGTATTCAGGTAACCACAGCTCCGCTCGCGACCGCTCCACGAGTTCCCCGATCGCGCGAGCTGCATGATCGCCGCCCACGAGGTGCCGTAGTCGCTCTGCTCGGGAAGTCCCGATGCGGCACTCGGCGAACGCGACACGACCTGCCGCCAGAAGAAGCTTCACAAGTCGTTCGTGCTCGAGCTCGTCAGGAAACCGTTCGCGATGACGAGGTCTTCCCAGCCGTCATTGTCGATGTCGACGAAGCCCGAGCTCCACGACCAGCGACCGAAGGCGGATCGCGAGCGACCGCTCTGTTCGATGAAAGTCTTGTCTCCAGTCCTTCCCGCGAACAGCGAGTTGCCGCTCGCCATCCTCCGAAGGCTCCGGACGCTCTCACGATTTCGCCCCCGACGAAACGCCCCCCGACTCGACTCTCTGCGTCCCGCTGCCGAGAACATGTTCCCGACGTAGAGATCCGGAACGCCGTCGCGATTGAAGTCACCCCACGAGACCGACATCCCCGCGCCGACGTCCTCGACGCCGAGCTCCTCCGCGACCTCGACGAAGCGCACCTCACCGCCCGGCGACCGCTCGCTTCGAAAGAGCTGGTTCTTGCCGAAGTCGTTGGCGACGTAGAGATCCGCGTCTCCGTCTCGGTCGAAGTCCTCCCAGGATGCGGCGAAGCTCCATCGATTCGGGAACTGATCGAGCCCGACCCGCTTTGACGCGTCGGCGAACTTCCACGAGCCGAGATTCTCGAGCAGCACGTTACGCCCACCGTTCGTCGCGTCCTCGAACGGCACGGGCGAGCGTCCCTCGAAGCCGCGAGCATCGTTTTGCCCGCCGTCGCCCGAGTAGACGCAGACGTATACGTCGAGATCCCCGTCGAGGTCGTAATCCGCAGCCGAGAGCGAGTACGGATACGGCGCGCCCATGTGCCCACCGCGAACGGTGAAGACACCGGCCCCGTCGTTCTCCGCGAAGACGACGGTCGCGATCGTCGCGACGACGAGATCCTGATCTCCGTCACCGTCGAGATCGATCAGGAGCGCGCTGCGCGAGTCTTCGAGCCAGTCGAGGTTCGCCTTCTTCGAGGCATCGACGACCGTCCCGTCGCGCAGCTGCACGTAAAGCCGATTCGGCAGGCTGCCCGCATCGCAGACGAAGAGATCCTCGAGGCCGTCGCCGTTCACGTCACCGACGGCGAGCCCGTGATGCCCGGCGAGGTGCATGTCGCCGAGACGCGTAACGCGCGAGGCCCAGGCTTCGATCCCGACTCCGTGCTGCGAGACGTAATTCGCGTCACCTCGAAAGACCGCGGCGGTGACATCCTCGAAGAGCGGAGACATGCGACCGTCCTTCGCGGCGCGATGGGTCTCTTCGAACGAGGTGACGAGCACCTCGAAGAGACGAAGCGACTCATGGGCTCCCGATCCGGCGACGAGCCACGAGGTTCGCCACCTCATGTGCACCTCACGGAGCTGCTCGCCTCCTCGCGCTTCACCGAACCACTCGATGCGCAGGGTCGCCTGCAGCATTCTCGGGACACCGCCCGGCTCGTCGACGCCGACCGCCTTGACCGCGAGACGAGACGTGCCCTCGCGAAAGCCGCCACGGATCGTCGCGAGAAACTCCGTCAGGGTGTCACCGGAGACAACCGACGACTGAGTCGGACTCGCCGCACTTTGCCGAACGACGAATCCGCCCTCGTCACGCACCGTCTTCAGAGTCGAAAGATCGACCAGAGCTCCTCGGAGCTGACGAGGAGCCGGCTCGTCGCCAAGGAGAAGCTCGCGCACGAACTCCGCAGTAAGCGCGCTGCGCCGTTCGCCTCCGCCGTCGTCACCCGAAACCAGTTGGGCGGCCCGCTCGTCGGCTGCCGTCCGGCGCCCCGCAGCTTTCGAATCGACGGAAGTGGTCGCGCTCGACTCGAGCCGAGCCGTCGACATCGCGGGACGCGAAACGCGTCGCTGATCGAGCGACACGAGCTCGTTCTCGGGAGTGGGGTCCGTGGATCCCCGGACCTCGCCCGGCTCGGTCTTCTCGACCTCATCCTCTCCACCGCAACCCAGGAGGCACGTCAGCGCGAGCAGAACCGAAGGCGTGAGGAACGAAGGCGTGAGCAACGAAGAGCGCATACGCCAGCAGAGCACGGCTTCGAAGGGAGGTCAATCGACGAGCCCTTCGGGGACGTAGTCCCGCTTCGGGTCGAGCTCCTCGAGAGGGATCTCGTTCACGGAGCCATCGCTCGTCAGCACCAGCACGAACCCCTGATCCTGGTGATTCGTACACGCCATCACGATCCCCTTCTTCTTCGGGCTCGAGGGATGGTTGATCCACGCGAAGCCCATCGTCTCGGGCGAGAGGGTGAATGAGCCGTCGGCATCAAACTCGGCTGCGGACTTCCTGCTGGCCGGACAAACGAAGAACGAGGAATCGATCGTCTTGCCGTATCGCGAACGCGTAAGGACGTGCGCGTGCTCGTAAGCGCGCGGTGTCGATCCGTTCTTCGACTGCAAGAACGGGAAGTGCCCGTGTTTCTCCGCGTACTCGGACATAGGAATGTAGAGCTGCCGCATCCTGCCGTTGCACGAAACCTGCTGCGAGAATCCCCTCGATCTCCGCTTCTCGTAGGTCAACCACCCGAAGCCCGAGATCACCAGAACGATCGCAGTCACCTCGACGACCCGGCTGATCGACGTTCTCGACATCGACGACCTACCTCACGTCGACTGGAGCCCGATCACGAGCATCCCGATCGCGGTGATCCAGCTGCCGACGACACGCACGGCGATCTTCTGCCAAGGTCGACCGAGCACGACGGTCGAAGCCGAGCCGATAGCCACGAGCGACACGCCGGTCGCGACGAGCCCGGGAAGAAACAGGTGGAACGCGACCGAGTTCGGCAAGTCGCCCGTGTTCTCGTACCCGTGCGTGAAGCCGAAGACGAGCGCGATCACGACGAGAATCCGCGCGCGCAGACGCTTCTCCATCGCGACGAGCGCTCCGAAGCCGAGAAACGACGCTCGATTGAGCCAGATCACGATGTCGCTGGCGCCTTCTCCCGCGGCGAAGACCGCTCCGACGAAAAAGGTGATCGTGAAGAAGAAGAGAGTCCAGCGCGCCTCCCGCTTCCCCTGTTGCCCTGCGAGCAGCGCCAGCGCCAGGATCGGAAAGAGGTGCTCGAGCGCCGAGATCGGATGGAGCATGCCGCCATAGAAATCACCGAATCGCTTGCTCACCGAGTGAGCGAGGATCGGATCGAGCCACGAGCTGAAGAGTGCTCCTGCCATCGGGACTATGCGAAACATCCGTAGAAAAACCAGCCACCGGCGACCGCGATCGCGCCCCCCGCGATGCGAACGACCACGGCTCCCGCGGGCTTCTCGACGAGCAGACCGAAGACGATGCCGCCGGCGTGCAGCAGGCCCGTCGAGATGACGAACCCCGCGCCGTAGGCGATCGGCGTCGCCGCGTGCGGGAGCTCCGTCCCGTGGGCGTGTCCGTGGAAGATGGCAAAGAAGCCGACGACGACCGCCGCGACCCAAAGCGGTGGGCGCGCGTTGGCCGCGACCAAGACGCCGAGGACGATGCCCGACGCCGCGATGCCGATCTCGACCGCGGGAATGTTCACACCACGCACGCCGAGCATCCCGCCGAACGCCATGACGACGGGAAAGGTGACGGGCAAGAGCCAAATCGCTGGCTTCTTGAGCTGTCCGCCCCAGAGACCGACCGCGACCATCGCGATGACGTGATCGGGACCGTAGATCGGATGCGTGAAGCCACTGGCGAAGCCGCCGATCGTGTCACCACCCGAGTGCGCGAAGAGGCGCGCCGGAACAGCCGCGACCAGGGCGAGTCCGAAGAGTTGCAGGATCGTTTTCACTGAGAGTTCTCGTTTCGAGCCGAAGGGACTACACCGCCAAGATCACGAGCAGCCGATCGATGAACCAGTACGTCGCGATCGTGCCGATCGAGTAGGCTGGTAGCGCGCGGCTCCAACGGGGCCACGACACTTCGAGCGTACGGAACGACCAGGCGAGCACCAAGAAGAAGAAGACAAAAAGCAGCTGGCCGATCTCGACACCGACGTTGAAGAAGAGGAGCGCGATCGGAATATCGCCAGCGGGAAGCCCGAGACTCGTCAGCGCCCCCGAGAAGCCGAGCCCGTGGAGGAGCCCGAACGCGAAGGCGACGATCCAGGGACGCGTAAAGGTCAGCCCCGCCTGTCCTCGCCGTACTTTGATGATCTCGACGCCGAGAAAGACGATGCTCAGCGCGATGATCGCGTCGACAGGGCGTCCGGGGACGTTGACGACACCGCAGACCGCAAGCGCGAGCGAGATGCTGTGTGCGACGGTAAACGCCGTGATCGTCTTGACGAGCATGCTCGCGCCTTGGACGACGAGCAGAAGCCCGAGCACGAAGAGCAGGTGGTCGATACCGAGAAGGATGTGCTCGATGCCGAGAAACGTGTACGTAGCCGCACGCTCATGCCATGCGGGAGCGTCCTCGACGACGAACGAGGTCGTCAAGGAGTCGAGGCGCACGGTCTGGGTACGACCGTCGGTCCATTCGATGCGGACGAGCGCGTCCGTAAACGTCTCCGTGAGTCCGTCGATTCCGACCTCTTGATCGATCAACCCTCCAGGGCACCGCACTTCGTAACGCTCGACGTGAGACTCGCCGGCCTTGTACGAGGTCCGGTCCTTACCCTCGTCGAAGCTGTCCGGGAAGCGCACGAAGAGCGCGAGGCGGGCGCCGGCCTTGACGGGCACCTTCCAAGAGACGTCGAAGACCTCGCTCTCTTTCTCGCGTAGCTCCAAAAACGCCGGACGAAGCTCGTGGGCGATCGCCTTCGGGAACGCGCCGACTGCGACAAAGAGGAGGAGAGCGGCGAACGCCCTTCTCATGACTCTTCGCCCTCGCCCTTCGGCCACTCGACCTGGACGTCGAACTCCTTCAGCAGGCTCGCGTCGAACTCCCCCCTCGCGGCGGCGCGCTTTTCGTTCTGCCACTCCCGCAAGACGTCGTCGCGGATCTCTGCGAGAGGCGGGATTCCTCCAAGGCTGCGAATCTCGACGCGGACCAGGTGGAGACCGACCTTCGAGGAGATCGGGCCCTGCCACTCACCAACGGCGAGGGAGTCGAGTCGTGTGACGAACTCGACGCCGAAGGTCGCCTCGACCGCGGTGCGAGACGTTCTCGCGAACTCTGCGGGAAGCTTCGACTCATCGGAAGCGATCTCCTTTCCCGCGCGCACATCCGCGAGTCGTGCCTCGACGAACGCGACGGCAGCGTCTCCTCGAGTCTTCGCGTCGAAGAAGTGCTGACGGAAGCCGTACGACGGCGCGGCACGGAACGGCGCGGGGTTCGCCGCGAGATACTTCGCGAGCTCATCGTCGGACGGCACCCCGAGCTTGGCGGCCTCGTCCGTCAGGAACTCGAGCTTCGTTCTCAGTCGTCGTCGAATCACGGTGTCGTCACGATCGATGCCCATCGACACGGCGCGACGGTAGTACGCCTCCTCCAGCACGAAATCGTCGACGAGCCCACGAAGCTCCTCCTCGGTCGGATCGCGCTTCCACGCCTTTCGAAAGACCGCCTCGAGCTGCGAGACACGAGCCGCCGAGACAACGATCTTGCGATCGAGCTCCGCGGCATCGTCAGACCCCGTCCGCCCGTAGACCAAGAACAGCGCACCGCCGAGGATGGCGAAGTGGAGAAGCGGCTCGCGCAGGAGCTTGGACATGGGCGTGTTGATCGGACTCCGGTGAAGAACTTCCCCGGAGTGTACCAGATCCTCGCGGGTGATCGACTATACTCGCAGCCGTGATGCCGAGAGGAATCAGGATCGCCCACCACCGCACGACCCGGCTCGTACTCGCGAGCCTCGTGCTCGTCTTCGCTTCCCGCGGAGCCGCCCAGACCGACGAGAAGGAATCCGCTCCGCTGATCGGGTTCACGAAGCTGAAGACAAATCTCCCGGGCGGACGCCACGCGAACGTACGAACTTCCCGCGCCTTCCTCGTTCAGGTCGATGGCAGCGGTCTCCGCCCCGTCCTTACGACCGAGCCACGAGACGAGAACACGTGGACCCAGTTCGCGGGATGGTCGCCCGACGGGCGCCAAGTGATCATCAACGAAGGCTGGCAGAGCCGCGAGAACGCCCGCTGGGAGGAGAAGCACCGGCGCTTCCGCATAGAGCCCGGGAAATGGCGACTCGACTCCTTGCTCGTCGATCTGGAAACGCGTCGCTCACGCAACCTCACGGCGATCGACCGAGTCAGCCACTACAACGGCGGGCTGTTCTTCTATCCCGACGGCAAGACCCTCGGATTCACGCCGCTGATCCGAGGAGTCTCGAAGCCCTGGGCGATGGATCTCGACGGCCGGCGCAAACGAGACGTCTCCGGCGACGGTCAGGGATTCGCCTACGGCTACAGCGTCTCCCCCGACGGCGAGAAGTTGAGCTACCACGAGAGCTACCAGATCTGGATCGCGGACAAGGACGGATCGAATCGTCGCCAGATCGACACGGGCCAGGCGTTCAACTTCGCTCCGAAATGGTCACCCGATGGAAAGTGGCTTCTCTTCGTCAGTGGAGTTCGAGGACGAAGCAACCCCTGGGTCGTTCGTCGAGACGGCAGCGGCCTCCGCAAGCTCGCCGACCTCGGCGGCTACATCTGGCCGATTCTCCATCGAGACTCTCCTTCCGTCGAAGCGCGAACGGACGACCCGAGATACCGAGCGTCCACGCTTCGACCAGACTAAGACATTCTCCTGGTGAATTCGACGGAAGATCAGGAATCGACGAAGTAGCCGGCGATCTCCCACTGCACGTCCGGATCTTCCGCATGAAACGCGGAGAGATCGAGCACGATCTTCCAACCGGGCTGCATGACGAGACGGAGCCCCTGGGAGAACGGCTACGTCGAGTCGCTCAACGGAAAGCTGCGAGACGAGCTGCTTGAGCGAGAGATCTTCGACACGCTGTGGGAAGCGAGGACCTTGATCGAACGTTGGAGAGAAGAGTACAACACGTTTCGACCGCACAGCT